>NZ_JBVJCD010000024.1:0-89476 GCF_055588985.1 Streptomyces sp. NPDC041970 | reverse complement strand
GAACCCCACCGATTGTTGTTGTTTTTCCCACCGGTGTAACTGGGTTTTTGTTCTTTCCTTTCCCCCCTTTTCTTTTTCGCGCCACCTCCAAACGGCTCACCGCCGCCGCGCGAGCGGCGGTGAGCCGTCCGGCGGCGGCTTCACCGACTTCATGGTGGACGCCGGAGAGGAAACGCGCCGGGGCCTGTGGACTACCCGCCGGTTGTGGACAACTCCGTCACCGTCGCGTACCGCTCGCGCACTTCGCGGTAGCGCACCAGCTCGGCCGCGACGGGGTCCAGCACCCTGGCCCGGCCGCACCCGGCCGCCGCCTCGCGCAGCCGCCGTTCGGCGTCCTGCCCGTACCGCCGGGCGGGCCCCCTGATCGCCGCCGCGCAGGACCACTCCACGAGCGGGCCGCCCACGACGCCGGCCAGCATGATCAGGGCGGGGGTGACGAGCCCCGGTTCCAGGACGCCGACGATCTGGCCGACCAGCCACAGGCCGCCGAAGACCTGGAGCAGCGTCATCGAGGCCTGGACCAGCACGGCGGCCGGCCACCACGCGGGCCGGGGCGGCCTGGTCGCCCGGCTCGGGGGCGGGGCCCCGGCGGAGCCGTCCGGCCCTGCGGTCCCGCCGCGTCCGGTCGCCGGTGAGGCGCCGCCCCTGACCGCCAGCTCGTCCAGCGCCTCGGACAGCCCCCGCGCCCCGGTGAACGCGGCCTCGCGCACCGCCTGCGCCCAGGGGGCGGGCAGCCCGTCGGCGGCGTCGTCCGCGACGATCCGGACCGCCTGCTCGACCCGTTGCCGGGCGGTCGGCTCCTCCTCGGGCGGGGCCGGCGTGTGGCCCGCCCGGTCCGGGCTCCCCGGCAGGCCCCGCGACTCGTACCACCGCCACAGGCGCAGCCACGGCGTCCCGCAGGCGCGGCCGGCGTTCCTGCGCCACTCCCGCTCGGCGGCCTGCCCGGCGGCGGCGGCCCCGACCGCCTCGGCCAGCCGGTCGGTGAACTCCTCGCGCGCCCGTTCCCCGAGGCCGGGCCGCCCCCGCGCCACGTACACCGGGCGCAGCCGGGCGGCGGCGGCGTCGACGTCGGCGGAGAGCCGGCGCGTGGCGGCCGTGCGCTCCTGGACGAACCGGCCGATCACCTCGCGCAGCTCGGGCACCCCGTCGCCGGTGAGCGCGGACAGGGACATGACGGTCGCGCCGGGTTCGCCGTGCTCGCCGAGGGCGATGCCGTCCTCGTCCAGGAGGCGGCGCAGGTCGTCCAGGACCATGTCGAGGGCGTCGCCGGGAAGCCGGTCGGTCTGGTTGAGGACGACGAAGGTGACCTCCGCGTGCCCGGCCAAGGGGCGCAGGTAGCGCTCGTGCAGGGCGGCGTCGGCGTACTTCTCCGGGTCGACGACCCAGATCACCGCGTCCACCAGGGCCAGCACCCGGTCCACCTGGACGCGGTGCTCGGTGGCCGCGGAGTCGTGGTCGGGCAGGTCGACCAGGACGAGTCCCTGGAGCGCCTCGTCGGTCGCCGGGGGGCCGGGGTGCGGCCTGCGCCGCAGCCGTCCGGGGATGGCGAGGCGGTCCAGCAGCCCCGCGGCCCCGTCGGTCCAACTGCACGCGATGGGCTGGGCGGTGGTGGGGCGGCGCAGCCCGGTGTCGGAGATCTGGGCCCCGGCCAGCGCGTTGAAGAGGGTGGACTTGCCGCTCCCGGTGGCCCCCGCGACGGCGACGACGGTGTGCCGGGAGGAGAGCCGCTGCCGGGCCGCGGCCTCGTCCAGCACGCGCCCGGCCTCCGCGAGGGTGTCCCGGTCGAGGCGGGCGCGGGAGAGCCCGACGAGTTCGCGCAGGGCGTCCAGACGGGCCGGCAGCGGCCCGCCCGAGGGGACGTACGCCTCGACCTGCGGCCCGGCGCCGTCCTCGTCCGGGGCGGCGGACGAGGGCGGTGCGGAGAGGTCGCCGAGGTCGCCGTCCTCCTCGGTCCGGCGGCTGTCGGCGGCCGCGGCGCGCCGGGCGATGAGCCCGTCGTCCCAACTCCCGGCCTCGCGCCCGGCGCACCCGTCCGCGTACGCGCCGGTCCGCGCGCCGTCGTTGCCCTGGTCCTCGTCCGTGACGGCAGTCATCGCTGCCACCTCTCCTTCTGCAGTACGGAAAGCGCGGCGATCAGCTCGGCCTGGGGTTCGGGGGCGACGTCGAGGGCGTCGAGGGGGGCGAGGCGGCGGTCGCGTTCGCCGCCGAGGACCTGGTCGAGATAGGCCGTCAGCAGCTCCCCGCCCTTGTCGCGGAGGCGCAGTGCGCCCTGGGCGCCGATGCGTTCGGCCAGCTGCTCCCCCGCCGTGCGGGCGCGCCGCCCGCCCAGGAGGGCGGCCGCGAGGAGGGCGGCGACGGTCTCGGGGTCGGGGGCGGCTTGGCGGTCGAGCCGGCGCACCTCCTCCTCGGCCAGTTCCTCCAGGACCCGCCGCCAGCGGCGTACGGCGACGGCGATCCGGCCCTCGACGTCCTCGGCGGGCCCCCATCCCCCGGCCTCCCGGTCCGCGTGCTCGAACCGGAAGACGTCGGCGGCCGGTTCGCGGCCCCACTGGGCGCGGATCTGCTCGTCGGCGGCGGCGACGGAGCACTGGAGCAGGGCCACCAGGCTGTCCACGAGCGCGTCGAGCAGTTCGTCGGGCGAGCTGTAGAGCGGGTAGCCGCGCCACCGGGTCCGCGCGTCCCCGGAGAGCACCGCCCCGCTCTGGAGGCGGCGCGTGATCCGGGCCGCCTCCTTGCGGTACGCGTCCTGGACCACTCCGGTCAGGCGTACGGACGCGGCGTACTGGGCGGCGACGGCTCCGGCCAGCTCGGGCATCCGCGCGTTCAGCGACTGGATGACGCCGGACGCGGTGCGCCCCACCGCCTGCTGCCGGGCCGCGGGGTCCTGGGCCCGGTGGGCGAGCCAGGCGCGCAGCGGGGCGACGGCGGTGGTGGGGAGCAGCCCGCTGCCGCCGCCCGCGGACTCGGGCAGTTCGGGGATGGTGAAGCGGGGCACGTCGCCGAGTCCGGCCCGCGTCAGCAGCGCCGCGTACTGCCGGGACACCTCGGCGATCACCTGGTGGGGCACCCGGTCGAGGACGGTGACCAGGGCGGCGTCGTACTCCTTCGCGGTACGCAGCAGGTGCCAGGGGACCGCGTCGGCGTAGCGCGAGGCCGTGGTGACCATGACCCAGACGTCGGCGGCGCAGATCAGTTCGGCGGCGAGGACCCGGTTGCGGACGACGAGCGAGTCGATGTCGGGGGCGTCCAGGAGGGCGAGGCCTCGGGGCAGGCTGACCGCGGTCTCGACCCGCAGCACGGTCTCCCCCTCGTCGCGGCGGGCCGCGAAGGCGTCCAGCCCGTCCGGGTCGGCCGCCTGGCCGGGTGGGAGCCAGACCCGTGTGAGGCGCGGCAGCACCCGAGCCCCGGAGAACCAGTGGTGGTCGTCCGGGTGGCACACGAGCACCGGGGTCCGCGTGGTGGGGCGGAGCACTCCGGCCTCGCTGACCCGGCACCCCACCAGCGAGTTGACGAGCGTGGACTTCCCGGCCCCGGTGGACCCGCCGATCACGACGAGCAGGGGGGCCTCGGGGTCCTTGAGGCGGGGCAGCAGGTAGTCGTCGAGCTGGTCGAGGAGTTCGGCTCTGGTCTGCCGGGCGCGTTCGGCCCCCCGCAGCGGAAGGGGGAGGCGCACGGCGGCGACACGGTCGCGCAGGGCGGAAAGTGCGTCGATGAGCTGAGGCCGTACGTCCATGGTCACCACATGTGAAGAATGCCCAATTTTGAAGTGTTTTTGAAGCGTATAGACCCCTCTGCGCGGCGGTTCCCTCCTGGGGACAGAGCCAGACAGAGGGGACGAGTGGGGCGCAGGCATAACGAGTGCACAACACCCGGCGCGCGAGAGGCCAAAAGCGGTGCAGGAATCGCACTTACCTGCGATTATCGGTTCGCTTCACCGAACCTCCACATCGTGCCACGCAGGTGAAGCAACCGGGTCCAGGCGATCGGAGCCCTATCCTTGACCCGGCATGGCCACGGAACCACTCAGGGCTCCCGGCCCCCGTAGCTCAGTGGATAGAGCAGGCGCCTTCTAAGCGCTTGGCCGCAGGTTCGAGTCCTGCCGGGGGCGCACGCTTATGCAGGTCAGAGACGGTTTTAAGCCCTCCGCAAGATCACTTGTGGAGGGCTCTTTCATTGCCTCGGAGCACATTTTGCCCAGTTTT
This sequence comes from Streptomyces sp. NPDC041970, assembly GCF_055588985.1. Taxonomy (NCBI): domain Bacteria; kingdom Bacillati; phylum Actinomycetota; class Actinomycetes; order Kitasatosporales; family Streptomycetaceae; genus Streptomyces; species Streptomyces sp. NPDC041970. The sequence goes on along the minus strand of NZ_JBVJCD010000024.1, from coordinate 85,274 downwards.
ATACCCTAGTTTTGAGCTGCCCGTCCCACATACGTCCCCCACTTCGGGGGACATTCCACGGTCAGCCTCCAGCCGCGAGAGAGTAATACCTGGTCAGAGCCATTCTGATGGCCCATCGGGCACACACAGAGCGAGCGCCAAAGCGGCGCCTGCCCTGTTCGTGGCTGCTGACTCAAGCTGCTCCGTCTCGGCGCAACCACCCGACGTGGCACCGCCACCGAACCACGCAGATCGCGGAGCCAGCGGCTGTGCATCGGCCGCTGACCCGGAGAACCGCTTCGTCCCAGGGCCCCGCCGGAGACGAGCCTCACCCCTCGTCGTCTCCCCCTTCGGGTTCCGTGGTCAGCCCCGCCGCGTCCATGAGGTCCGGGTCCGAATCGTTGTCCGTCGTGCTCGCCTGCTCCTGCTCCGCAGTTGGCCCCGCCGTCGCTCCTGTTGAAGCCTCATCACTCTGTACGAGCATCGGGAGGACGTATGCCTGGGCCAGTCCGGCCAGGTGAAGCGGGAGCGGCAGGGACAGCGCCGCCGCATAGTCCGGTGCCTGGCGCAGTTGGTGTACGGCGAGGGCCAGAGCCTCGGCCTCGTCCGGCTTTCCCAGGGCAAGGGCGCCCGGGTCGTCGTCCGTGTGACAGCCGAGCACCGCGATCTCGAGCAAGGTCGGGTTCCAGGCGCTGGTGCCCGCCTGCGAGGCGAGGTTGCCCGCGGCGTTGACCCTGGTGGCCAGGCGGTCGAGAGCGGGCGACACGGCGTGGGTACCGGGGCGTTCCGTGGTGCTGTAGAAGACCCGGTCCCCCGATGAGGCCCTGCCCTGCGACGGGATGGCCTGGGCCCAGAAGCCGGCCGGCTGGCCGTGCGGCTTACCGGGCTCCGCCAGGCCCCACCACTGCGCGGCCTCCCGCCCGCCGCACCCTCGGACGCGTACAAGGCGGAGTTCGTCGTCGAGCCGGCCCGCGGGGGCGTGGCCCGTCCGGATCAGATCCCGCGCGATCCGGCCGTCCTGCAGCCATGGCCAATGCAGCCGGCTGTTCTGTGCGTGTGTGATCAGCGCGGTGGGCTGGCCGCGGAGCGAGTGCAGTACGCGCTGGAGGAATGCCGCGGTCTCCTTGCGCTGCTGGGCGAGGTTGGTACGCCACTGCTTGCCGGTCACACGGGGGACACTTGACTGCGGGCCGCCGTTCTGCGGGTCGGGCTCCGCGCATGCCTCGGGATCGATCTCGGCCTGTTTCACCAGGCCAAGGAGGAAGCGCGGATACGGCACCCACTCCCCTGCGGCGTCGTCCCAACCTCGTACGGCGGCCTGACCCGTCGCGTGTGGCAGCGGGGTGGCCAGGACGGCCACGGGCAGATGCTTGGGCAGCCGGGTCGGGCCGTCCTTGCGGCGCTTCACCATCCAAACGGCGGCGTACTGAAGCCCATCGGGCAGGTCGGCGCCGAGGGTGTGCTGCGGCAGTACGCGGACGCCGAGCTGACGCAGCCCATCGAGCCAGGAGCTGTGGGTGCGATGCCCGATGCTGTCCGCATTGTCGATCTGCCGGTCAGTGGACGGAGTCACGACGAACTGGGTCAGTACGCCCGCGTCGGCGCACCCCAGCCGAATGGTGAATTTGGGGTCCGTCGTCGACGGGCGGAAGGTGCTGCGGTGGGCGACCTCCACCAAGGCGAGTTCAGGACAACCGGGGTCCGCACCGTCCGCGCGGAGCCATGAGTCCAGGGCTTTGCGGCGCTCGACAATGGCCGTCGAGATGGCCGCTCCCTTGCCTTTGACGGCCGGGTCAGGCACCAGCCGGTCTCCGAGTCCGTCGGCCAGGGGCAGGCACCGCAGCCGCAGGATGAGTTCCTCCGTCTGCCATTCGAGGACGACTGGTGCCCCAGGCCGGGCTTCGTCGAAGTGCCGGTCCGTGATCGCGGCTGCGGAGGCGCCGCCGTCACCGTCAAGACCCAGGGCGTGCGCGAACTGGGCCACTGCCTCCTTGCGTACCTCTGGTGACTGCCACAGCAATCGGACCTCCACCAGCGGTGGACCACTGTGCTGCTGGGCCAGGCCAGCGATCTGTGCCTGCGCCGCGAGACTCGCCCTGCGCGCCCGAGTCTCGCGCAGCAGCTCGGTCTTCTTGGCCTCGTCGGTCCTCGGTTTGGGCCGCCGGTTCCCGGGGGCGCCGATGCCCTTGCCGCGCCCCCGCTTCAGATCGGATACCCGCACCACGGGCTCCGGAAGGGCCTGTTCGGCCCATTCGGTCAGCTGGGCGCGCTGGTTGGGCATGAAGCCGGTGCCGATCTCGTGGTTTCCCATCCGGGTGCTGTGCACCACTGCGGCGCGGACCCCTCCACCCTCGCCGATCCAGGAGCCCGGTTCGGCGAGGAGTTGTTCGGGGTCGGGGAAATTGCCAGCAAGGCTGAGTCCGCGCAGGATGCCGGCCGTGTCGTTCTCGGACCAGGCGAAGGTGTCCGCTGCCCGGTCCCGGCGCAGTCGGGCGAGCGCGTAGCGCTCGGTGGCCGGCGCTCCGGGAAGCCAAGGGATGGTGGGCCTCAAGTAGACCGTGGTGGCTTCCCGATAGGAGAGGTTGAGGCGTTTGGTGGTGACCCGCGGATGCGTCGCCCATCGTCGTACGCCCCAGTGCAGGTGCAGACGCGGCCTGGCATCGAACGGCGTGGTGTGCAGGGAGATGTTAAGTATGACGGAGAACCACCACTCCTTGCGCTTGACCGTCCGGAGCAGGGGCTGCGACATGAGCTCGGCCCCCTGGTCGCGAGGCCCGCGAGGTACCGCCCGAAAGCGCAGCTCTCCTCCTTCGAAGCGGTAGGGGTCGAGAGACAGGATGCGGCGGGCCAACGCGTCGGTGGCGAGCTGGAACTGCCGGGGGTCGGGGGCGGCGGTCCCGCCGGGAGTGACGGGGCCGGTGAGCAGGTCGACGCCGGTGACCGGCTGCCACTCGGGCAGGTTCCGCTTGAGGTCGGCACTGCTCGCAAGCAGCAGTGAACGGAACGCGGGCTCCTGCCCCGCGCCCTTGGGACCGAGTGTGCGCAGCCATGCGTCCAGAAGCTGCCGCAGGGAGCGCTCCGGGAGGGGGTCGGTCGCCGAAGCGGGGACGTACATCCAGAAGTCCTCGGCGGTCGGGGAGCGCTGCTTCGGCCCCGGCTCGACGGGGACACGTGGACGGGGGCGCACGATCACGTCGGGAGCGAGGGTCTGCAGGACGCCGTCGAGCCGGCGCGTGGGCAGGGTCAGCTGCCTCTTCTCCTCGTCGCGCCCGTGGTTGTGCAGTTCGAGAAGGTCCGCGTGCCAGTGTTCGGGAAAGGCGAGGGCGCGGTAGTCCTCGGTCCAGGGGGCGCTGCTCTCGGCGAGGTGGTACGCGGATCGGCGGATGTGCTGGTACATGTCCGTTCTCCCTGCGATGTCGTACGTGGTCGGTGGAGCGGCGTGTCTTCGACAGCCTTGGCAGCGGCGGCGTCCCGGTGTGTCAGTCGGTGCCGCTCGGCGCGGACGGAGCGCCAAGGCCGCACAGCGCTTCGTACAGCGGCCGGTAGAGCAGCTTGACGAGTTCGATGTCGGCAGGGTCGGGCCCTCCGGCAGTGTTCTCGGTGCCGCTGAAGTACGGGGCGAGAACGTCCCGGAGGCGTACCAGCAGTCCCGGGTCACTGGTACGGGACCGCCTGTTTCTGCCTGCGACGGGTGCCTGTGCCGCGGCCAGCCGCGGCGCGAAGGCCGCGTCGACGAACACGACGCGGGCCGGCACACCACCGCGGACAAGGCGGCCGATGACCTGCCAGATGGTGACGAGCTGGTCCCAGACGAAGGACTCCTTCTCGTCGTCGGAGAGCGAGGAGTAGATGTAGGGACGGGACAGCACGTGCCGCCAGACGCGGCGGGCGACGGTGCGGAAGGTGCCGCCTGCCGAGTCGAGACCGTCGGCTTCCGCCACCAGATCATCGAACGTCGCCCCCTCGCTAGTCAGTTGACCTCGTACGAACCGGCTCGCCCAGTCGTTGATGGCGAACACAGCCAGGGACAGGTCATCGGGACGGGGGTGGGGACGGACCAGGAAGAACACCGTTCCGAACGCCGCCACCCTTTCCTCACCGGGACGCTGCGGGGTGGTGAGGATGTTGTGCCCGCGCTCGACGGCGAGCAGAGGAGCGACGAGCAGTTCGGCGTCCGGGTCCTCAGCGAAAGAGGCAAGGTCACCGCGCCGCACCGCTCCGGTGCTCCGTGTCAGGCTCCCGCCCGGCGCGGTGCCGTCGACCGCGGCTTCGAGCTCCGCGTCGTCGGCGGCCAGGACGCGTACCCGGCCGCGCCAGCGCGGGATCTCGTCCAGGGCCGTGGCAGCCACCCCGGCCTCTGCGTAGCTGCCCACCAGAAGCAGGGCGCGCCTGCGGCGCTGGTCGGGGATCTGTGCAAGTTCGCTCTGCAGCGGAGAGGTGGTTCCGTCCCTGCGGGGACGGGCCAGACGGTCGATCATCAGGCGAAGGACGTCCTCGCGTTTGTCAGGGTCCTGCCCGGAGAGGCGGATCGGCTGCCCGGCCGCGTCGTAGAGGAACTCGGTGCGGAACACGGTGTTCCGGATGGACCGCAGCGCCTTGCTCTGCGGTTTCAGGACCGCTCGGACGGGAGCGAGGACATGGGCGCGGGTGGACGTGCCGGCCCAACTGGTGCCGGACATCAGCAGAACGTGCGGGCCGGCCTCTCCCCGGGCGGGATCGGCGCCGAGCTGGGGGAGGCCGAGGAGCAGTTCGCGGCCCACCCCCGCGCAGCGGAAGAAGCGCAGGGTTCCGGTGCGACGACCGTCCTTGTCACGGGCGGCCGCCCGTTCGTCGATGAGGTACTGGAAGCCGAGGACGTTGCCCATGGGCGCCTCGGGCAGGAGCGGCGCGTAGTCGAGCGGCGGCCGACGGGTCAGTTCATGGCTCGCCGCGTCGAGCCGCAGCGCCGCCTCCACCTGCGGCCACAGGAAGGTCACCCGGTCCAGGCGCTGGTGCAGCGCGGCGAGCACAAGGGTGAACTCCAATCTCCGTGCGTTCAGTTCGCGCCACTCCTCGGTGAGCGGCACCTCCTCGCGCGCCGGTTCCCTGTTCTGACGGACGGTGGACGGCGGCCGCTGCTGGGGCCCCGGCGCTCCGACGAGGAAGGAATCGAGGAGCGCGCGGACCCGAGCGCGCGTCCGCTTCTCGTCGAGGGTGTGCAGAACGTCGTGGGCGAGGGCGGTGAGCTCGTCGGCGAGCGTCAGGTAGGGGCCCCGCCCGCCCAGCGGATCGTCCCGGAACATGTCGAAAAATCCGGTGATCTCACTGCGGCGGTGCGCCCAGGGCGCCTCCGACTCAGGGAGATCCGCCTCTCCCGGGCCGTCCGCGCCGTCCCTCTCGCCGTCCTCCTCGTCCTCGTACAGCGCAGTCTCGTCCTCGACGTCCCCCGCCTCCGTGACGTCCGGACGTCGGACGGACCGGCCGGACGTCAGCGGATACCAGGCGTTCAGCAGTTTTTCCTGAAGAGTCCATGCGCTGAAGTAGTCGATCTGTGCCCAGTTCCGCAGCCCCTCGTCGTCGATGAGCATGGCGTACAGCCGGTCCGCCGCGGTGCCGACGATGTCCAGGGCGGCGGACCACCGCTCCACGTCCTGGTCGGAGAGCGGCAGTCGTCCCCGCCGGGCGAGTTCGGCGATCTCATGGGTCTGCAACTGGTCGAGCCAGGAATCGGAGACACCGGTGGTGACGAGTGTGGCCGACGGCGCGAACATCTGGTCCAGCTGCATCTGTACGCGGTCGGCCTCGTCGACGATCACGATGTCGCTGCGCAGACAGGCCAGTTCCAGGTAGCGCAGGCGTTCGGCGTTGAGCTGGCGCGGAACGGCTGTCTGGACGAGGCTGGCGGGGTTCGCCACCCAGATGAGCGCGTCGACGAGGTCGCGCGCGGCGGAGTGCCGGGGGCAGGCGCTCCACAGCGGGCAAGCGTGCGGGGTGCCCCATTCCTCCTCTTCCCCGGCGCCGTCCTCAGGAGTCTGCCTGTCGGCAGCGCCGCGGGCGCGTTCGAGTGCGCGCAGGGCGTTCTCGGCCGCCGCCTCGTCCCCACCCTCGTCGGCTGCGGCCCTCCGCACGGGGTGCAGGCCGCCGCACGGTGCGTCGTTATAACGCAGCGGCTCTGATGTGTCGAGTGCGCGCAGCGCGTCCAGTGGGCAGGCAGTGCTGAGGTGTCTGAAGGTCGCGTCAGTATGGGCGAGTAGTGAGTGCGCTCCGCGCGCGGCGAGCCTGCGGTGCAGCCGCTGGGTGTGCTGGGGTCGCGTGGTACCGCCCTGGATCAAAGCGGCGCTCAGACCGAGTCCGCGGAAGAGTTCGGTCAGGGTGAGCTGTTCGGCCACATCACCGACGACGAGTGTGGTGCGCAGGCCATCGTGGTGCGCCCAGACGGCGAGCAGCGTCATCAGGGTTGATTTACCCGCGCCGACCATGCCGACGAGGTGGGTAAGCCGGTCCAGTGGCAGCGCGGAGGCCGACGCGAAGGCGGTTCCGTCGGGGGTACGGGTGTCGAGATCGAGGTCGTCGAGGCGCTGGGCCCAGTTACCTGCCTTGCGGCCGCGCCGCCGTTCCTCCTCGTCCATCCACTTCGCCACGTCGGCGAGTTCGTCGAGCGGTACCTCCAGAGGTCCCGCGGTGGCCGGACGTCCGGCGGTGAGGGGGTGGCCCGGGAGGGGGTCCCGTACGAGGTCGGCCGGGATAGTCACGGAGGTCCGCCGGCGGCGGTCCATGAAGCGATGCTCGCCCGCCTCCGCCTGATCCATCGGTTTGACGGCGAAGCCCGGCAGGCTCGCCAGCGCCTCGTCGTACACGGCGAAGCGGTCGGCGGCGACCATGGGAGCAACCCGGTATGCCGCCTCCCCGTCTGCCGGGACGCGGTAGGCCCGCAGCCGTTCCGGCAGTTCCAGGTACGTGTTCAGGGACTGCCGCCACATCCGGCCGCGGCGCATCGGCCACAGCAAGTGCCGGGCGGCGGCCAGTGCTGCCTGCTCTGCGGCGCCCACGGGCAGCTTCGCGGCGCGTGCGAAGGCGGGGCCGTAGCCGCCCAGGAGCGTCCACGCCCCCTCGGCGGCGTGGCCGGGCGCCACGGTCTCCATCAGCCGCAGGGCGAGCTCGACCTGGCAGAGCAGTGCGGGACGGGTCCTGGCGTGTTCCTCGGGCCAGGGCCCGAGCGCGGCCACGACCGGCTGGTACCAACTGCTGCGGTCACGCATCGTCCACTCCGTCCTCTTGCCCGGCGCCCTCGGCCGGGGCCTTGTTGTCCATGAGGCGATGTCCGGCGGTCCCTCGGCCGTTTCGCGGCGGTTCGTCCGCACCGCCGCGAAACGGACCGACGAAGGCATCCGGCCCTCGGTCACCGGCCAGTCGCAACCGGGCTGCCCGCACAAGTTGGCCATCCGTCAGGAGCCTGAGTCCGTCCGCCTGAGCGCCCCGCTCCTTGGCGTAGCTGTCGAGATAGTCGCGGCGTGCGCGGACCCTGAACTCCGGTACGACCCAGCACGCCTCGTCGTAGGGCGGTTCGGCCCGCACCACGGTCGCACTGCGGCCGAGGAAGGCGGGATGCGCCCAGTCCTTGACGTCCACGGCCCACACGTGACCGTCGGGGAAGATGACCCGTACGTCGTACGAGTCGAAGTTGGGCCACATCTCGACGGTGAGCCCCAGCGCCCGCAGCTCACCCTCCAGGGAGGTCTCCGCCTGTCCGGGCCCGGTGACGAACAACCGCAAGGCTTTGCGCAGTTGGCGCAGCTCTCCGGTCTCTGCCGCGACGAGCGCCCGGCCGTGCGGTGCGGGGCCCTGGTGGCGGCACTGATCCCGCTCGCACCACCACTCGGTGTCGGACACCGGGTGCAACAGAGTCAGGCAGCGGTGACAGCACAGATACGAACCATCGCGCCGGAACCCGGCAGGGACGGGAGCGTAGATCTCCTCGACGAGGAACCGGACCGGGTCGAGGAAAAGGTCGCAGCTGATCTCGGCCCAGTCGTCCTCCGTGAGCACGGGCCGGGTGACCAGGAGGCGGCGGAAGGCCGTGTACGACTCGGGCGCCGACATCGCACGGCAGACCCGCAGGGCCTCGTGAATGACCATGCGGTCGTACTGTCGCCCGGTGCTGTCGCCATGTCCGCGCACAGAAAGTTCGTGGCAGAGCTGGGAGGGTTCTCCCGAGCCCTCGTCGATCAGCCGGTCCGCGGCGTCGAACAGGTCGGCGGGCAGCTGGTCGAGAGGCCAACTGCTGAGCGGCCGGGCGCGGGCCCAGCGGACCATCTCGGGCACGCCGGCCGGGGGCGTGGCTCCGTTGCGCAGACACTGGAGGGTCAGGGCGTCCAGAGCCCGCTGCGCGCCGGCCGGATAGGGCAGGGCGAAGGCGTCCAGGTCGTCGACAGCCGCCAGGTGAAGGACGGCCGTGGCCACGTCCCTCAGCAGAACGACGTCCCGGTTGAACAGCCAGTCTGGGGCAGCCTGTTGCTCAGTCACCGGACGACACACCCCCTCGCGGTGTCAGTTTGGCGCTCGGACCGGACCTGTCGGCGGACGAGGACGCACCGGGGCCGTGCGGCAGCGGATGATCGGCGGCGTAGGCGCTGCCGGGACGGCACCAGGTGCGCGCCAGGCAGCCGTGGCAGTGGCGCCCGATCTTCGGTTCGTACGTGGTGTCCTCAAGGAGCGGCTGGGCAAGACCGGCGATCACGTGTCGGGCTTCGTCGACGATCTCGGTGCGCCCGGGATCGACACGTTCGAGCCTGCTCTCCCCGCGGCCCTCGCGCAGGTGCTCCAGCTCGACCCAGGAGCGGCGCGGGTCGTCACCCAGCGCCCCCGCGTGGAACAGCAGTACGCCGAGCGCCAGTTGCGGATACGTACGCAGTAGCGAATCCCGCTCCCACAGCGGGCGGGAGGATGTCTTCGTCTCGCGCCAGATCCACCGGCCACGGTGGGTGTACACCAGATCGGGTACGGCAAGGACGACAACATCGAGTTCGGGAACGTAGGCGGTCACCCGCTGCTGCACGAGGACGCGCTCGTCGGCGCCGAGTCCATCGAGCGGGCACAGCAACCGGTGCCCGGCCAGCATTCCTGCGGCCTCGCGCGCGGACGCCTCGTCCAGACCGGTTTCGGACCGCAGCGCGTCCGGATCGGGGGCCACACGCTCCCGGCAGCCACGCCCCGGCCGTTCACCGTGGAGCGCGTCCAGCCAGGAGTCGACGACCCTGCCACGCCGGGCCCCGTCGCTCTCGCCTGACAAGTCGTTGAGATGCAGACGCCGCACGAGGTGATACTGCGCAGGACACTCCGCATACAGGCGCAGATCCCAGGCGGAGACAGAACGGCGCTTGCGTGCGACAGGCGCGAGTCGCCCTCCCCACAGGCTCGGGGTGCGCTTCAGATCCGTACAGCCGGCGATGGCCTTGCACTCGACGCAACTCTCACCGGGCCTGGTGCCTGTCGCGGTCGCGGCGGAGAGGAGCGCCGGCACGGCGTCACCCGCGAACCGGTTCCTCGCCTCGACGGGTCCCTCACCGAACGACGGTGCCGCGCCGAGCAGCGGTTCCACCGAACCATCAGCGCACCCGACGTCGAAGACACGCACCAAAGCGGGCAATCGGCTTGCGTCGGTCGCCCCGGCCGGGGGCTCGTCCCGTGCCCTGCGCCGGGGCGTGGGCGCTCCATGAGCCATCACCTGTGCCACGACACCGAGTTCGGCACCGGGGCGGCCGGTCTTGGCCCGGCCCAGGGACGGCAGCCAGAGGTCGCGCACCGTCCCGTCGGCAGAAGCGTACATGCGGCCCCACAGGGTGTGCTCGTACTGCCGGGCACCGCGCGCATCGGGTGCGTGCAGTCGGCGGGTGCGCCACGTCCACGGCTGCTTGACCGCCAGGGTGGGCGGTAGCCCTGCTTCCGCGGCGGCGGCCTGCTCCCTGGCGCGGGCCGCGACGTACCGCTCCAGGGCGTGCGCGGCCCATGCGAGATGTACGGGGTGGACCGGGGCACCCCTGCCTCGGAACGGTCCGCGGGTGTTTCGCAGCTCCTCGCGCACCTGCTCGACTGACCGGCCGTCATGCTCCACACGATCGAGCGCCGTAAAGAGCGGGCCGAATCCGAACTCCTCGTACGGCGTGGACAGGAACGGCACGGTCGGTTCGGCGACGAGCTGGGGCCGCATCGCGATGCGGCGGTGCGTGGGGCAGGCCGCGGCGTCGGGCCGAGCCATCCGGGGGCTCGCCTTGATCAGCCAGTCCTCTCCGGCCACACCCGATGGGTTTTGCATGGTGACCCCCGTTGCAAGGCGGAAAGGGCAAAGTGGACGTCCAGGGCCAAGGGGCCTGGCAGGCTATGAACGGGGCCCCGGACGCGATCCAGCATGTCATACATCTGTGAACTGAGTCCATGAAGATCTGAAAGAGCAGTCACTTCACGCTAGTCTGTTGTGCCGGATGGTGCGGAAGGACGAAGGGGCGGCGCGGCGTGGACGTGGATTCGTACGCGGAGATGTACAGGCCCGGCACGGGTGACCTGATCGACGGGCGCTACGAGTTGACGGAGTCGCTCGGCAAGGGCGGGATGGCCCACGTCTGGCAGGCCCGCGAGGTCTCCACGGACAGCGAGGCTTCCGAAGGTCGCGCGACGTCAGCGGGTCGCGAGGTCGCGGTGAAGTTCCTGCGCCACGACTCTGAGGCCCTGTACGCCCTGGACCCCGAGGAAAGGGAAGCCGAACTCGCTGTCAGAAACGCTCGGTTCCGGCGCGAGGCCACGCTTCTGGGCACGCTCGACCACCCAGGCATCACGGAGCTGTACGGCAGCGGAACGCACCGGGGCGTGCCGTACATCGCCATGCGACTGGTGACCGGGGTGAGCCTGCGAACCTTCCTCGACGAGCACACACCACTGCCGCTGGCAACGGCGATCGCGGTCGCCGTGCAGATGGCGGGAGCGCTGGCCTGCGCGCACACGCTGCCCGTCGTGCACCGGGACCTCAAGCCGGCCAACATCATGATCGGCGACGAGGGGGCAGTCGTCCTGATCGACTTCGGCATCGCCAAGCCGCTGCGGTCCGACGCCACCCGGTACACGGCGCACGGCTCCACCCTCGGCACCCGCGGTTATCTCGCGCCCGAGCAGCTGCTGGAGCGCGAGCCCACCGCGCGGACGGACGTGTACTGCTTCGGCTGCGTCTTCTACGAACTGCTCACCGGGCGCCCGCCGTTCCCGCTAGGCGCGGACTCCGGGCTGACCGAAAGGCATCTCTACGAGGAGCCGCTGCCGCCAAGTGTGTACGCTGCGGGCATCCCCGAGGCGATCGACAATCTCGTACTGCGCTTGCTCGCCAAGCAGCCCGGACAGCGACCGCCTGTGGACGACGTCCTGGCGGTCCTCGAACCGCTCGGTCCGCAGCCCGGTGACCCCGGGCCCCGTCCGCGCACCCACCCCGACGCCACGGCGCCGCTTCGCCGGCCTGCGGACCGGGCCGTACCCGCACGCCGCGCTCCCGCCGCGTCCCCTGTCCCGTCCTTGGCGGAGGGCGAGGCGGAGTGGCTCGACGCCCGCGCGGTGGAACTGCTCTGCGGGCGGGCCGAGTCGGAGATCGCCACCGGTGAACCCGGTGACGCGATCGGTCGTCTGAGCGCGCTGACGGAACGGGTGCGCGGGGAGTGGGGAGCGCGCCGCCCACTGGTGCACCGCGTGTGGCGGGGAGCGGCGGACGGGCTCCGTCTGGCCGGGGACTTCGGCTCCGCGGCTCGTCTCTACGAGGGGATCGACGACGCTCTCCTGCACGGTGATGGTCCGGCCGAACGGGCGGAGCGCGCGGTGATCCGGCTGCGGCTGGCCGAATGCCGACTCGCCTTCGGTGAACTGGAGGCCGCCGTCGCCACGGTCGGCGCCGCAGGCCGCACGGCTGCGGGCCTGCCTCTCGAGCACGCCGTACAGGTCGAGTCCGTACGGCGTGAGGTCGACGCCCAGCTCTCGGCCCGGCTCGCGGACGCGGACCGTCATGACGCCTCGCAGGTCCGGACGGACGGCGAGGCGCCGTGACACGCTCCGCCTCCTCACACCGTCGAACGCGCTACGACCCGCCCGCGAGCCGCCCGGCCGCCAGTTCGTCACCGAGATCGTGGACGAGGTCCGCACCGAGCTCGGCGGTGCGTCGCGCCAGCTGTTCGAAGGCGGCGAGCTCACGGAACGCCTCGCCGTAGCGCTGCTGTTCGCGCAGCGGCACCTGGCGGACCTGGAGGCGGCGGACATCGATGCGGGAAGAGCTCGTCGCATGGGTCCCGGCCTGGCGGACGTTGGCCGGGGCGCGCAGCGAACCGGCGAGGAACCAGGCGTCCAGCTGCTCGGGCTGCACCCGCACAGCGTGCAGTTGAGCGCCCAGCGCGGTGGGTGCTCCTTCGTGGACCCAGGCGGAGAAGGCCCGCGCCACTCCCACCACGACGATGTCTCCGGGTTCGGCGATCACGGCTTCACGCAGTGCCGGGTCGTCGCCGGCGAGGTGTCCCCTGGGTGCGCCTCCCGACAGGAGGTCGGGAACCGTCAGGAGCGGAATGTCCTCGGCGGACGGCGTCCCGGTGCGGACCGCCGTCTCTGCTGGCTGCTGGCCGCCGCGCAGGGTGAGGGCCCCCGCCCGCGCCAGTTCGGCGACGGTGGTGGCCGTGGGTCTGTCCTGCGCGGCAGAGGCGAGTTCGAGCGCCGCGAGCAGCCGCGCGGACTTGGTCACCTTGGCGGTGAGGTCCTCGAACTCCCGCCAAGAAGCCGCCAGTCGGGGCGCACTGTCCGTCGGGGACGGGGTGATGTGGCGTCCCGGAGTGAGGTCGACCTCGTCGTCGAGCAGCTCGATGACGGGTACGCGCCGCACATAGGCAGACCCCTCCGCCGGGTCCGTCCCCCCCACGGCCTCGCGCAGGAAGTCACCGATCGCTGCCCAGTCGGGGGCCCATTCACGGCCCGGGGCCCGGGGGAAGCGGGACACTCCGTCGGCCACCATCAGGTGACCGCCCACAGGTGGCTCCTCACCTGCCACGGGCGCCCGTAGCACCCACAGGTGCAGGGCGACGCTGTGCGGCGCGGCGCACCCCGGCGGCAGCGCAACGACGGCCTTCAGCTGGCCGGTGCGCAGCAGGGACCCACGGATGCGCCGGCCGGCCTTGCGCGCCGCCACAGCGGGGGGCAGCAGCAGCACGGCCGCGCCTCCCGCCCGCAGTCCCGCCAGACAGTGCTGGACCCAGGCGAGTTCGGGCTCAGTACGCGGCGGCAACCCGTGGCTCCAGCGGGCGTCCGTGGCCAGCTCCTCGTACCCCCAGTCCCGTTCGTTGAACGGCGGGTTGCACAGCACGATGTCGGCGGGCGCGTCGGCGAACGGGTCGTCTCGCAGCGAGTCCCCGCCGCGTACGTCGATACGTGCGGGCTCCCTCTGCGGCACCTCCCCGGCGAGGGTCAGGCGGGCTTCGGCGAGTGCTGCGAGTACGGGGTCACGGTCGCCACCGAGCAGAGTGAGCGCTCCTCCGACCGCCCTCGTGGCCGTCTTGGTCACGGCCATCAGGAGGTGGCCGGTGCCGCAGGCGGGGTCCATCGCCGTCAGGCGGCCGTCGACGGCCGCCACGTGGGTGGCGATGTCCGCCATGAGCGCGGCAAGCGGCTCAGGGGTCGTGGCGATCTGGCGTACGTGGACGTCGAGCCAGCGGCGCAGCAGGAAGGCGAAGGTCTCCGGGCCTCCTTCACGCCGCCCGAGGTCCACGGCCCGTTCGATCAGGGCCGCCGTCTCTTTCGGGCACGCGGACTGCCCTGCCCCGTCTCGCCCGGCGAGCCGTCTGCCCACCTCGGCGATCGCCGCCCCCGTCTCGTCCCGTCCGCCGAGCGCTTCGAAGCGGGGCCAGAGCCATTCGCGCTCGGCGGACTTCTTGAGCTTCTTGTTCTCGCGCAGCCAGTTCTCGATGTCGGTAAGGGAGAACTGGGGATTGACGTCCGTGCCAGCGATCCGGACGGGGAACGACGGATGACGCCGCCGCCAGTTGCTGACGGCGGCCCGCCCGACGCCCGCGAGACGAGCGATTTCCGCTAGGGACACGGGTACGGCACGCGGCGTGGACATCTGAACTCCCTGGATGTTTCTCAATGAATGCGGATGCTCCCCCGCCTAAAGGCGCGTGATCAAGCCACTTTTTCCCTCCCGCGCGTCCCGCAGACTACTACGCTCACTGCAAGCATTGACAGAGTTCACAGGGCAACAGAACGTCACTCTTCCTGCCGCCTCACGCCGTCGAGGAAGTTACTCGGCCGCCCGCTGTACGACATGTACAGCGCCTCTCTCGCCCGGGTGCTCGCGACGAACAGCAGGCACCGTTCGGCCGCGAGATCGGTCGCGTTCTGCAACAGGTCGACGTCGGCGGGTGTCACCGCCGCCGCGAACGGGAACGCCGACGCGGTCACCCCTGCCACGGCCACGCAGCGGAACTCAAGACCCTTCAGGCTGTGCAGGCTCGACACCCGCACCCCGGCCGCATCGTCGGACTGCCCGTCCTTGACCCGCACCACGGGCAGCCCGGCCCGGGCGAGGCGGTCGCTGATCATCGCGGCTTGTGTGTTGAACCGGGCGCAGACCGCGATCTCGGACGGCGCGACGCCGGTCGCCACCCACGCGCTCACCGTGAGCACGACGGCGTCTGCCTCGGCCGCTTCCGTGCCGTGTCCCTCGCACACAGGCCGCTCCCCGTGCAGCAGGGACCGGTACCCGGAGAGCGAGTCCGGGGCGTCACCGGTCAGGTCCGCCACCGGCTCGCCGTCGAGCAGCGAACGCGACCAGCGCAGGATCTCCTCCGTGGAGCGGTAGTTGAGACGCAGTCGCGCGCCCCGTCCCGCGACGGAGATGCCCAGGGAGCGCAGCGAGACCCGGGAGTCGTAGATCCGCTGGTGCGGGTCGCCGGTGAGGAACAGGTCGTCGGGCCCTTCGGGAACCAGTGCCCGCAGCAGCCGCCATTGGGCGGGATGCAGGTCCTGCGCCTCGTCCACCACCACATGGTCGAAACGGAGGGCGTCGCCCGGCTTGTCCTCCAGCAGCCGGGCGGCTCTGGCGCACAGCTGCAGCCAGGTGCAGGCGCGGTCACGGGTGAGTTCCTCCTCGAATCGGGCCATCGCCTGCCACAGCCGCGGACGCTGCCCGGCCGCCAGCTTGCTGCCGCGCCCGCGCCGCAGGCACTTCTCGTACTCCTCGCGGGTGCACAGGTCCTGGGCGAGCAGCACGTGCCGGTACTCCTGGGCCAGGAAGGCGTCGGTCCACGGCAGTTCGAGTCGGCGTGCCAGACGCTTCCAGCGCTGCCGCTCGTCCTTGTCGCCGAGGACATCCCCCGGGTTCCCGTGCAGCTCGCGCACGATGCGGTGGGCGATGGAGTCGACCGTGGTGACGGTGACCCTGTCGAGGAGCGCCTGGTCGTGGTCGAGGAGCAGGGCGAGCCCGGAGCGCAGCGAGCGGGCGAGCGCGCCGGTGTACGTGGTGAGCAAGACGCGGGTGGCGGGTGAGCGCCCGAGCATGTGCTTGACGCGGTGCAGGGCGACCACGGTCTTGCCGGTACCGGGGCCGCCGGTCATCTGGGCGGGGCCCGTGTACGCGGGACGATAGGCGACCCTCCGCTGAGTGGGATGCAGGAAGATCCGCCATGCGTCGAAGGGCTTGGCGAGGATGTCGGTGAGCTTTTCGGGCCCGGTGACCAGGGCGATCCGACTGCGCGTACGGCTGACGGCGGCGGCCAGCTTGCCCTGCTTGCCCTGCTTGCCCTGCTTGCCCTCGACCTCCTCGACGGCGGCCGCCTGCCGCGCCGCGACGAGGTCACGGTAGATGTCCTCGGGCCCGAACTCTTCCGCGAGCAGCCACAGCGCCTCGAACTGGTCCTCCGGCATCAGCGACCCGAATGCCTCCAACTGCGCCTTGCCGGTGATGACGCGGGCGGCGCGCAGCGTGACGTCGTCGACGCCAAGGTGGCGCAGCACGGTGTCCGACCACCGGGCGAACAGGAGCTCCGACGCAGCCTCGGCCTCTTGGGCGAAGAGCGGGGTGATCTGCTCCATGGCGGTCAGATCACGCACTTCAAGACAGCGTGTGACCGCGTTGACCGAGTACAGCCGCCGCTTGGCCCAGGAGTACGCCTTGTCGTGCGAGACGACATGGACGAAGACGAACACGTCACTGCCGTCGTCGGGCGCGAGCAGCACGATGCGCTGCCCGCCGTCGACCCGAATGGTGCGCATACGCGGATCACGGGAGCCGACCACGGACTCCAGGTGCAAGCCCTTGTCCGCGTGCAACTGGTGCACCGTCAGCTGCTGAAACTTCCCCATCGCCTTGTGGACCCGGGCGCGAGACGGCTTGTCGAGCCGGTCCACTCCTTCCCAGAAGGTGTTGGTGATCGCGATCTGCGGCATACGCGCCTCGCCTTCCTCCGCCAAGCCCCGCTTCAACATCAAGCATTGACTGAGTTTACAATGCCGCATGTTGGATGCGGCCTCATTTGATCAATCCATGGTCTGTAGCTGGCTTCGCTTGGCAAGATTCACTCGGGACGTTGTCCGGCCGGACAAGTGGCCACGGAGGGGGAACATGGCGATCGAAGTGCTGCCGGTGTCCGGGGAGGGGTCGGAGCTGATGGCCCCGGTCATCGCCCTAGGCGACAGGTACACGAGGTATCTGGGCCTGCTCACGCCGCCCGCGTACCACAAGCACGCAGAGGACGGCGGCCTGCTCGCGGCCGTGGAAGACGGGGAAGTCGTCGGCTACGCGCTCTTCGGGCTCCCGAAACGGAATCTCCACGTGCGCCTTGCCCACTTGTGTGTGGCCCAGGAGCACCGGAAGAAGGGAATCGCACGCCGCCTGATCGAGGCCATTCGGGAGCGACACGCGCACCGGCTCGGAATCCGGGCCAAGTGCCGTCGCGACTACGGCCTCAGCGGCATGTGGGCGGGCCTCGGCTTCGTCCCCAAGGGCGAGAGCGTGGGCCGGGGCAAGGACAGGGAGATCCTGGACACCTGGTGGCTCGACCTCGGCCATGAGGATCTGTTCACCGAGGCTCGGAGCGAGGCTCTGCTCGTGGTGACCGTCGACCACAGCGTCTTCGCCGGGCTCCGCGGCACGGGGTCGGAACAAGCGGTCAAGGAGTCGCGGGCCCTCGAAGCGGGGTGGCTCGCCGACCTGATCGAACTCGCTTACACACCGCAGCTGCTGCACGCCGTACGCGACGTGGAGAAGGCCGAAGAGCGGCAGCATCAGCGCACCGGCTTGGCCGGACTGCGGTCGCTGTCCCCCGACACCGCCGCAGTCTCGGTCCGCCTGACGGAGTTGGTCGCGGCCATACGGAAAGAGTCGCCCGACGCACCACTCACCTCCGGGCAGCGCGCTCGCCTGCAGTATGTGGCCGAGACGTCCTGCGCCGGCCTTCAGGTACTGGCGACCCGCGATCCCGAACTCGCCGCCCTGGCTGATGTCGCCTGGGGCGTAGCGCGCGTCAAGGTCGTCTCCCCCGCAGTGGTCACCCTGCATGTCGATGAACTGCACCAGGCCCAGGTGTACCGGCCGGCCGATCTCATGGGTACCGCCTTCTCCGCCGAGGCGGTCACACCCGGCACCGAAGGCGAGCTGGTCGCCTTCTTCGACCAAGCCGACGGCGACAGGGGTTCCGCCTTCGCGGAGCGATTGAGATCCCTCGCCAGGGACGGTGTGCTGTGGCACAGGGAACTGCTGCGGGACGGAGCGGGACACCCCGTGGCTCTGAACGTCTGGGCGATGGACGGCCGCACACTCAACGTCGCCTTCCTGCGTACGGCCTCGCACCCCCTGGAGGAGACACTCGCGAGGCAATTGCTCTTCATGCTGAAGAAGCTCGCCCGGGAGAGAGGCGCACAGGCGGTCCGCATCGCGGATCCGTACATGTCCGCGGCCGCCAAGGCGGCGGCCGGCAGCGACGGCTTCATCGCCGACGAGAGCGGCTTCACCGCGGTCCTCGTCGATGTGTGCGGCCCCGCCGCCGCCGTCTCTGCGGTGGCCGCCGAGATCGGAAACCGCCTGGGGCGCGTGATGCCGGCCCTGGATCCTCGGGTGCCGCCGGAAATCGCGAGCGTGGCCGAGCGGGTGTGGTGGCCGGTGAAGCTCATCGATTCGGCACTGCCGTCCTTCATCGCCCCCATCAGACCGCGTTGGTCGACGGAGCTGTTCGACGTTCCGGCCATGCTCGTCCCCCGGGCTGACGTGCTCGGCATCAGCCGCGAGCACGTCTACTACCGGTCACCAGGGGGCCGAGGGGAGTCAGTCCCCGCCCGGATCCTCTGGTACGTCAGCGGGAGCGGCTCCAGGCAGCAGGGGAAGATGGTGATCGGCTGCTCGCGCCTGGACGAGGTGATCATCGACGAGCCCGACACCCTCTTCTCAAAATTCGAACACCTGGGCGTATATGGTCGTGCCGACGTGCGCGCGACAGCCGACGGCTCGGGAAAGGCCATGGCCCTGAGGTTCTCCGACACGGAGCTCTTCCCCGCACATGTGACGCATATCCGGTTGACCACATTGGCCGGGAAGCTGCGGCTACCGTTGCCGCTGACGTCACTGTCGAAGATCAGCAACGCGCTGTTCCAGGCTGTTTATGAAGAGGGGCACCGAACACCGTGAACGATCCGGAGCGCACGATGCTGCTGTCCGTCCACCCCCGGTTCGCCACGGCGATCCTGGCCGGGACAAAGACGGTGGAGGTCCGCCGCCAGCGCGTCGCCGCCCCGCCCGGAACTCCCGTCCTGCTCTACGCGACCGCCCCCACCATGGCCATCGTGGGCCTCGCGCGCATCGCCTCGGTCCGGGTGGCCTCTCCCCGCGAGGTCTGGACCGCCAGTCGGACGAAGGCCGGAATCAGTCGACGCGAGTATGACGAGTACATGAGCGGGGCGATCCAGGCGAGTGGGCTCTCGCTGGAAGCACCCGTGGCCTTCGATGCTCCGGTGCCACTGGCGTCCCTGCGAGCTGCCGGGCCGTTCCATCCACCGCAGAGCTACCGGTACTTGACGAGAGACAGCCTGCGGAAGGTACTGGTGGCCGCACCGGACGGTGGCGCGGCCCTGCGCGACTCGCTGAGCGAGCTCGCCCGTGCCTGAACGGTCCGCGACCACCGGCTCACCGGCGGCACACGGCCCACACCGTCTTGCCGCCGGGGTGGTGCGGGCGTACGCCCCAGTCGTCGGCGAGGAGCAGGCCGCGCCCCGACTCGCTCTCGTTGCTGCCGTGTTGTGGCTTCGGGCAGCTGTCGCCGCGGGCGTCGGTGACCTCGGCCCGCCGTCCGCCTGCGTCCAGGCGGACGGCGAGGCGGGTTTGCTGGCCGCGTACCCGACCGTGCAGGGCCGCGTTCGCTGTCGGTTCGGCGATGAACACGGTGGCCGTGGTGATCAGGTCGCCTTCTCGGGAGTCCCGCCCGGCGACAGGTGCGTCGCCAGCAGGTCCTCGGCGGCGTGGCGTACGGCGAGCACGCCGAGGCCGGACAGAGCCGCTTCAACTGACCGACTCCGTCAGCAACTTCCTGGTTCAGCCCTCGTGGCGGGGACCCTTGCCCGGCGGCGGGTCCAGAACGGTCCGGTACGCGCGACCGGTTTCGCGGGCTTCCGCCATGCGGTCGTAGAGGTCAAGGATGAGGTCCTTGGTGCGGTAGGTGCCGCCTAGGGCCTCCTCCCTCTTCTTGACCGTGGGAAACGTCTCCATCACGTAGTCCACGTCATCGCGGTTGAGCCCGTACGCGTGGAATAGGGCGGCGTCCAGCTCGGCACGCAGCAGTTCACGGCGGTCCGCTTTCCAGCGGAACGGGGCTCCTTCATCCCCGTGACTCCTGGCGAAGGGCGCCATGTCCCTGGACGTGTATGACAGCTCCAGCACACGAGGGGTGATCCAGTCCGCGAAGCTCCCCTCCTCCGCTGTGGTAAACGGCAAGGCAGCCTCCCGCGCCAGAACAGGGAACTGCATCACGTAGCCGTAGGTCATTGATGTTCCGGCAACCTTCTGCCGTGCCACGTAGTCGAAGACGTACGACGCCAGAATGCCGCTCAAGGCCGCCGCCCCGACCCCGACGAACATCAGCGGAAACTTGTGACCCACGCCGTATGCGGGAAGAGACGTGCTGATCACCGTCCTGGTGTCTGTGGAGCGGGCAACATCCCGCCACCCCATCAACCACCCGTTCTCCCACTCCCGCTCCGCGAGCCGCGAGGCCACCCCCGGCCACATGATCCGGTTGCCCTTGTTGTCCCGCTTCCCCGAGTCCACGTCGAACTCCGGCACCCAATACCGGGGCATCGGCGCGAACTCCGGATCATCATGCTGTTCCGGCGTCACCCGCGGCAGCGTTCCCACATTCGCCTGCGCCTGGGTCTGCCCCTCGTACGTGCCCAGCCGGTGGTCGAAGTGGTGGAGCATCTTCGCCTCGTACAGCGGCAGATAGCGGCGCCCGTCGGACGGGTGCGTGAAGATGTTGCCCTTCAGCTTCCAGCCCTCGCCCTCCAGCTCCGCCTTGCCCCGGAACAAATGCGAGTCATTGGACATGTGGAACATGGTCATGAAGGTCAGGCCCCACGGGTCCGTGCCGCCCTTGCCGTCCGCGTCCGGTTCCCGCCGGAGGACCGGGACCCGCCGGTAGATCCCCAGCGTGATCTCCGCGTCCCTGCGGGTGCGGAAGACCGGCAGCGTGCCAGTGTTGGGGTTGACCAAGAGAATCTCCTCGGGCGGCATCGCGAAGCGCCGCTCGTCGAGGTCCGCCATGTACCGGGTGCCGAAGGCGAAGGACGCGGAATCCACCCGCTCACCCCGGCCGGTGACGGTCAGCAGGGAGAAGCGGACCGAGTGGTGCACGTCCCGGCTGAGGATGAACGCCTCGTTCTCGAAGTCCAGGAAGGAGGCAAGCCGTGAGGTGCGCACCAGGTCGGAGAAGAACGGCGCGGTCGTCGCGTCGGTAGCGATACCGGTCGGCAGGACGAGGCCGAAGCGCCCAGTGGGTGCGATGCCGAGTGAGGCGGCCTCGGCGAAGACCGCGTACGTGTTGACGTCGCCGCGTCCGGCGAGCGGGAAGCGTCCCGACCCACGCAGCAGGTGGCTGACGCCCTCGGAGAGGCGCCGCGCCGCGATGAACTCGGCGTGCAGGGCCCGGTCGGCCTCCTCATCGCTGGTGGCCAGCGCTGCGATCCGGCGCTCGCGGGCGGCCTTGTTCGCGGCTTTCGCGACCGAGGCGTCACGGGTGGCGAAGAACTCCTGCTCCTGGAGCTTGACCCGCTCCCACGGTGGGTTCCCCAGCACACAGCTGAACCCGCCCTTCCAACCGGTCCGCTCGTCCACGCCCGGCGCCGCCGGATCGGCCGGCACCCGGAACACCTCCGGGAACTCCAGATGCCAGTGGAAGAAGCGGTACTCCTCGCGCAGCTCTCGCACGGTGCGCGCGGTGCCGCCGGGCAGGTGCGCGTTGGCGTCGATCTCGATTTCCGTGTCGCCAT
This sequence comes from Streptomyces sp. NPDC041970, assembly GCF_055588985.1. NCBI lineage: Bacteria > Bacillati > Actinomycetota > Actinomycetes > Kitasatosporales > Streptomycetaceae > Streptomyces > Streptomyces sp. NPDC041970. The sequence goes on along the minus strand of NZ_JBVJCD010000024.1, from coordinate 63,782 downwards.
CGGCCGAGTGGAGAGCGAGGAGGGAGTCGGTCGTGAGGGCGGGCGGTGAGGCCGCCTCGACCTTCCTCCACACGAACGCCGCACACCAGGCGTCGGCGAGCCTGCGGGCCCTGATGTAGTCCTTGGACGTCGTCAGTTCGTGGTAAGCGCGGATCTGTTCCTGAACGTCCTCCAGTTCCGTCGACCGGGCATCCGTGATCGCGGAAGTGGCCTTGGTGAAAGGTGCGTTGGACACGGCGATGGCGTACTCCCTGGAGAACAGGGCACCCTGGTCCACGCCCTTACGGACCGCTGCCAGCCACCGCTCGCGCTCGCTCGCGTTGCGAGACTTCAGGTTCCTGACGGCTTTGGACTCATCGCCCTCCAGGACCTTGAACGCCTCGTCGGACAGACCGCCCGCGAGGAGTTTCGGTGTCGTGCCGAGCAGGCCGTTGCCGTGCTTGATGTGCGCGTCGAGGAAGGTGAGCGGGCGGCCAGGTTTCATGGCCTCGATCCATAGGGAGACCTTGGCCAGCTCCACGGCCATCGGGTTGAGGTCGACGCCGTACACGCAGCGGCTGATGACCTCGCGCAGGGCATCCCGTACGGCCTCGGCGGTCGGCTCCGGGTCGTCGGTCTCGATCTCGGCGAGCCGGCGGGCCATGCGGCGGGCCGCCGCGACCAGGAAGTGGCCACTGCCGCAGGCCGGGTCGCACACGGTCAGGGCGAGCAGCGCCGCCTTCCGTTCCTGCTTCGTCGTGCCAGAGCGTACGGCCCGCTCGATGACCGGGTCGAGGGTGGAGTCCAGGAGGCAGTCGATCAGCGGCGAGGGTGTGTAGTACGAGCCTGAGGTCTTGCGATCGTTGCCGTCCAGCTTCGCCAGAACGTACGAGCCGTCCTCTTCCTGGCGGGGTTCGAGTTCGAGGAGCGACTCGTAGACCGAGCCGAGTTCGTCCGCGCCAAGGTGCCGGTAGTCGACCTTGCGGGGTCGGCCGAGCTTGGCGTCGAAGATGACGGCGAGGGCTCGCACCGCCTCGTACAGGGACTCGTTGGTGAGGGCGAGACCGTCCAGCCGCTCGTCCACAGTAGTGGGTTCGAAGAGGCCGCCGAGAGCGGGCAGGCCCAGTTCGGGGCGCCCGCCGGGCTTGCCGAGGCCCTTGATGACGAGGGTGAGGGCCTCCCACTGGTCGCCGTGCGGGCTGCCGGAGCGGCGGGCGAGGCGGCGCAGGCGGCCGGTGGAGAAGTACTTCTCGTAGCGGTCGCGTACGGTCTTGTCGGCCTCCGGGTGCAGGAGCAGGCCGCGGTCCTCGGTGACGAAGAGGAACAGCAGCCTGTAGACGAGCCGCAGCAGGGCGGGGTGCAGGTCACGGACGGTGAGCCTGCGGGAGTGCAGGGCCTCGCGCAGCTTCGCGTTGTCGGGGTGTGCGATGAGTCCGCCGCCGATCACCGTGAGGGCTTTCTCGACACCCTTGCGGAGCTCCTTGAGAGCGCGGGTGCCGGAGTCGATGGCCTCGGTGCGCCACTTCTCCAGCGGGCAGGAGGCGGCGGTGTCACCCTCGAAGCGGGTGCGGTGCAGCAGGCGCCACAGGAGGACGAAGTCGTCGGACCGCTTGCCCTCGAAGATTGCCTGGAGGTCGAACTCGATGAACGCGGCGCCGGTCAGCGACGCGGACTCGCGCAGCAACCGCAGCTGGCGGCCGTTGGACAGGACACCCCACAGGGCCTTGTCGCCGGAGCGGTTGAGATACTCCTGCACCATGGACTGCGGGGCCTGCGGCGCCACGTGCGGGGTGCGGACGTCCAGCGGGACGTTCCAGCCGGTGAGGTGCACGGGCACGTGCGCCCACGCATGACTGACCGGGAAGTCCTTCGTGTCGTCGTGGGCGGGCAGGCCGGGCTCCGGCACGGCGGACAGCGCGCCGAAGCCGAGCTGCTCGAACAGGGGCAGCAACCAGCGCTCGGTGGTGAGCCCCACCGCGTGCACACCGGCGTCGTCGTCCGCCCCGTCGCGTGCGAGGGCGTCCTGGTAGGCGGCCCAGACACCGCACAGATAGCCCCAGGAGCGCTCGGCGGCGTCCCGTACGGACTCGCCCTTGGCGAACAGCCGGTAGTCGGCGGGCTTCGAGCCGGACTGCTCCTTGCCTTCCTTGATACGGACGAGAAGGTCGTAGGGCAGCAGACCGCCGACGGTGGCGACGGTGTCGGTGACCAGGGTTCTCGCGGTGCTCACGCGTCGGCTCCCAGCTGGATCGTGGCGGCCGGACGGTAGAGAAAGACACCGAGGACGTCCGGATCGCCCTGCGGGACGGCCTTCAGGCCGGCGAGACGGGCCCGGGCCGCGGTGCGGACCCGGTGGTGCGAGGCTTCCAGCTCCGTCGCGGCCGCCTCGGAGCGCACTCGCAGTTCGTCCATGAGGCCGGTGTCCAAGGCGGCGAGGATCGACGCGATGTGGTCGGTGGCGAAGCCCGGGTCGGAGTTTCCGGTGGCGCGGGCCTCCAGGAGGGCCAGCGCCTCCTCGTCCGGCAGCCACTGCGGGGCTTCGGGTCTGCCCTGGAAGGCCACCACCCTTGCCTCCTCGGCAAGTTGGGGGCGAATTTCGCCGTCGCGGGTGGGCAGGCTGAGCTGGAAGCGGTGGCGTACGAGGAGCATGGTGGTGGGCCGTCCCACGGCGTTCGTACGGATCACGCCGCAGCGGCGGGCCGGGCGCTGCCAGGCCGGGAACTTCTCGTCCAGGGCGGTGTCCAGGACGAAGCGAGCAGTCGCGGCCACCACCGGGTCGGTGCGGGTCAGCGCCACCTCGCCGCGCGGAGCGCTCGGCGCGTCGTGGAAGACGACCGGGCGCGGGTGGCGGGGGCCGAGCGCCGCGGTCACGGCGTCGCGCAGGCCCTGCGGAAGCGCGTCGGTGTGGGCGGTGAATCCGCCCTGCTTACGGTCTGCGGGCACCCCACGCAGTGCGCCGAGCGCGCGGCGGGTGAACTCCCTGACCTCCTCCCCGGTGCCAAGTGCGGCACGGATCTCGGCGACCTCGGTGGCCACGTCCTCCTTCTTGATCCGGTTCTGGGCGTAGAGGGACCGGGACGCCTTCTCGCGCTCGGCGGAGGACTCCCAGGCGAGCTCCAACTGCTCAGCGGCGGGCAGCTGTTCCCGCTCGAACAGCCCCTCCTGCTCGAAGGAAGGGGTGTCGCTGCGCAGGATCAACTCTTCGAACACCGCCTGCATGGCGCTCTCCGCCTGCTGCGGCACGGGGACGGAGATGCCGATGGCGCGGCGGATGCGCTCGTGCTTGCGCAGCAGCACCTTCAGGACGATGTCGTCGACCGGGTTGTCCGCCCCGTACAGGGTCAGCGCCTTCACTGTGTCGGTACGCTGCCCGAAGCGGTCGACGCGACCCTCGCGCTGCTCGTGGCGGGTCGGGTTCCAAGCCAGGTCATAGTGGATGACGGCGTCGAAAGACTCCTGGAGGTTGACGCCTTCGGACAGGCAGTCGGTGGCCACCAGGACCCGTCGCTCGGGGGCGGGCTCTCCGTGCTCGTCCGCGCCGGTGAGATCGGCGATGCGGTTCAGGCGCATGTCGGGCGAGAGTTCGCCAGTGACGGAGGCCACCGCTACCGGGTGTTCGGTGCCTCTCCTGTTGAGCACCTTCTTCAGGTGGTCGGCGACGTAGTCGGACGTGGCGATGTAACGGCAGAACACGATCGGCCGGTACCCGGAATCGAGGAGATCGGTCACCGTCGCCACCAGCTTCTTCAGCTTGGTGTCGCGGGTGGGACCGGCGAGTTTGCCCGCGGCCTCGGCCATGGCGACGAGACGGGCCTTCTCCTCGGCGTCGAGATCGTCGGGGCCGGTCTCTTCGGTCGTGGACGTGGCGGTGGGCAGCAGGCTGCCCGGTACCTCGTCCGCGGACTGAGCGCTGTCGGTGTCCGCCGGGTCCGAGACGGTCACCTGCCCGGTACGGTCCACCTCGTCAGGGCTGTCCGCCTCCTGGACACCGGCCCTGGTGTTCAGCGACCGTACGGCGGCGGCGGGCGAGGAGGACAGGGTGCGCAGCAGCGCCAGAGTCGACCACCAGCGCTGCCGCTGCTGCAACGCCCCGTCGGCGGAGCGCACCGTCTCGCGGGCGTATGCGAGGACCTCGGCGAGCAGGGCGCGGTAGTCGCGGTGCAGGGCGTAGGAGACCTCGGCGGTGTCCCGGCTGGAGGGGAAGTGTGCGCCGTCCTGGAAGTCCTCACGGATGTCGGCGCGGCGGCGCTGCACGAAGAACTGGGCTAGCAGCTCACGGCCCGCGCGGGATTCGAAGCCCACGGTGGCGAGGCGGGCGTCAAGTAGCCCGAGCAGCCTTCGGAAGGGCTCCTCCTTGCCGCTGTGCGGGGTCGCGGTGACCAGGAGGAGGTGGCGGTCGGGGACGTCGGCGAGCGCGCGCAACAGTCCGTAGCGCTGCTGCGACGTGCGCGCCGAGACCTGCGCCGTGGAGTCCGCGACACAGGTGTGCGCCTCGTCGACGATCACCAGGTCGGGGCAGTTGTTCAGGAAGTCCTCGCGGTAGCGGGGCGACTTGATGAAGTCTGTGGAGACGACGTAGGCGCCGTCGGAGCGGAACACAGAATGCCCGTACGGCGTCTCGCGCTCAAGGCGGCCGATAGTGGCGGGCAGTACCAGCCGCGCGTCGATACCGAACTTGCCGCGCAGCTCGGCCCGCCACTGTTCGGCTAGCGCCGGGGAGCACAGCACGACCAGACCGCGGGCATCGCCCTGGGCAAGCAGTTCTGCCGCGATGAGGCCGGCCTCGACAGTCTTGCCGATGCCCACGTCGTCGGCGATCAGCAGCCGCACCGTGTCCTGGCGCAGCGCCATCATCAGCGGCACCAGCTGGTACGGGCGTGGGTCCACGGCGATCGAGGCGAGCGACCGGAAGGGGCCCGCCCCTGCGCGGAACCCGATCCGCAGGGCGGTGCGCAGCAGACCGGCGGTGTGCTGGTCGCCGAGGTCACCGGGCGTGGGCGGGGCGAACGTGGCAGGCACCACGGTCTCCAGGCCCGGCAGCACCCCCGCGATGTCGACATCGGCGCCGCCCAGCGGGCGCAGCACGAGGAGGTCTTCGGTGGAGTCCGGCAGCACCACCCATTCACGGCCCCGGGCATGGACGAGAGAGCCGACGGCGTACTTCGGGGCCGGCGCGGCGGCGGTGGTCATACGGGCCTTCCGGGTGGGTGCGGGCGTGCTTGGCGTACGCACGGGGCGAGGAGGAGGAGGCCATCGGCCGACGCTGCTGGGCGAGGCGTCCGGTCGCAGGTCAGCGGCGGGGTTCGCCGAACACCTGAGGGTACTCGGCAACTTTCTTGGACCAGTCGTCGTCGTAGCGGACTCGGACCACTTCCCAGCCGAAGTCCTTCAGCCGTTCCTCCGCCTCCTCGTCGCGCAGCACGATGTCGTCGTGGTCGTGGTGCGGGCCATCGACGAAGACCGCGATCGGGCCGAACCCGGTGTCGTACACGAAGTCCGGCTTGGACAGCGCCTCGCGCACCTTAATCTGCTGGTGGTCCGGGAGCCGGTGGCCGTGCGACCTCAGGTACTCGACGAAACGCTCCTCCAGGGTGGAGTCGGCGCCCTGGCGCAGCACGTCGGCGTGCTCGTCGCGCGAACGGCCCGGGGTGGACTCGCCGACTGTGCCGTCCGCGAACGCCTGGAGCAGGTCGCGCACGAGCTGCCGGTCGATAACGCGGTGGTGACGCTGGTTGGCGAAGGACAGCAGACAGTCGTAGCAACCCTTCTCACACGGGTCGCCGTTGGTCTTCTCGTCGCCGCGGTCACGCCCCAGCTGGTCGAAGTGGGCGATCTCCAGAGCCTTGCGCGCGGCGCGCGCCAGAGCTCCGGGCTCGGCCTGCAGACGCCGCAGGACACCCGCGCCGCCCTCCGCGCTCTCGATGAGCAGGAGGCGTTCACGCGGCCCGTCGTGCGGCGGCAGCTCCTCGGTGTCGAGTTCGGAGTCCTCCAACTGGAACTCTGCCTCGATGCCCCGCTCCAGGGCGTACTGAAGGGTGACGGCGGTGTCCCGGTCGACCGGCTCGGCCAAGTGGAGGACGAGAATGTTCCGGGTGTCCTGCACGTACGGGATCACCGGCATCTTGCGGTGGGCCTTCTCGGCGTCCGCGAGTCCTTCCTGCTCCTGGGGAGTCTCCCTGCCACCCTTCTTGGCCGCGCCGCCCGCGAGCCACTCCCCCGTCATCGGGTCCATCCAGAAGCCGATCTCGCCCTTGGCGACGGAACGACGGTAGCCGAGGTTGGTGAGCCGGATGGTAGCGCTGTCTCCGTACGCCAGCTCGGCGAGGGCGCGGCCGGAGGCAGTCTGCGCCATGGCACGCAGTGATCCGTCGCGACCGTCCTCGTGCTTCTTGAAGCGGTACGAGATCTCCACCTTGTAACCGGTGCGCTGGCGCTCCTCCTCGTCGGAGGAGATCCGGTCTCGGCGGTGGGTGAAGACGGTGTGCAGGTGCAGCAGACCGGTCCGCGCGTCACCGAGGCCGCTGCCGCAGCCCGTGCAGACGTCCTCGTGCTGCTCCTCCGGGGACAGATAGCCGCAGGCCCCGCACACCTTCGCGCTCTCGGTGGTCAGCTCACCCGCGGTGTCCGGCGGCAGCTGCACCCGGTCCACCTTGTAGCGGCTGCCCTCGTGGTAGATGAGCGCGCCGGGCCCGAACTCGCGGATCGCGATGAACCGGGAGCGCTGCAGGTAGTCGCCGTCGTAGCCGCCACGGCTGGTGCGGCCGGTGCCCGGGATGTACGCGGCGAGCGGCAGCCTGGGGAAGGAGTAGCCCGGCAGGAAGCCCTCGGAGGCGAAGTAGCGGTAGGGGAAGAAGTCGGACATCACGGTCCGCTCGCCGCCCTGTTCGTTGCGCAGCAGCGAGAGTTGGCTCTCGGCCTGCGCGCGGCGGCGCTTGGCCTGGTCCTTGGAGCGGCCCGTGGCGGTGCGGTTGAGGATGTTGCGGTGCTGGATCTCGCGTTCTTCGAGGGCTTGCCTGAAGAGGTTCTTCCAGCGCCCGCACGCCTTGCGGAAGCTGCCCGGCGCGGCCTCGACGGTCTGCTCCAGCCACCGCTCGTGCCACCAGGACGTGGTGCGCAGCAGATCGCCACAGCCGTCCAGGACAGTACGGGCGCGCGCCAGGGCGCGGCGGCGGGCAGCCGGCTCCTCGATGGCCGTGGCCACCGACGACGCCAGTTCCAGCGAGGGGTGGTCGCCGTCGGCATCGATCAGCCGAGCCATGCTGGTGCCGAGATCGAGCCGGGTCTCGGCGAGCCAGATCGCGTGCACGTGGGAGGCGAGCAGATCCTCGTTGGCCAGGTCGAGCCGGGGCGGGGCGACCCGGCCGGCCACCATCTGCTGGCGCCGGGTGAAGTAGTACTGGTCGTGACTGTTGCCGGTCGCGCAGTACGTGGTCACGAGCGCGGGCTGGCCGCTGCGGCCCGCGCGGCCGGAGCGCTGCGCGTAGTTGGCAGGGGTCGGCGGCACGTTGCGCAGGTTGACGGCGTTGAGGTTCTTGATGTCGACGCCGAGTTCCATCGTCGGCGAGCAGTACAGGAGGGGAAGCCGGGTGCCCTCGCCGAACAGATCCTCGCGTTCTTGGCGGACGTCGGGGTGGACCTGAGCCGTGTGCTCGGCGGCGTGCAGACCGGCGAAGGTGGCGGCGATGTCCTGGTAGAGCCGCTTGAAGAAGGCGTTGACGCGAGGGCCACGCTCGCCACGGTAGGTACGGCGCAGGCGGTCCACGGCACCGTGGTCGTCGTCGCGGGCGTGCCAGCGGATGACGGTGTGGTTGATCCGGTAGCCGGGCTCCTCGCCCCGCCCCTGGGAGACCTCGGCCAGGACTCCGCCGTCGGCCAGCACACGGAGCAGGTCGCGGATGACGTCCTGGGCCTCGTCGAGGGAGAGCCCCTGTCCCCAGTCGGGGAAGGTGGTGTCCTTGCGGACATGGCGGCCGAACGCGGTGCGGCCGGTCAGGTTCAGCTCGCTGCGGCCGCGCCCGGTGCGGCCGGGACGGCCGGGACGGGCCACGGCGAACCTGGCCGGCGGCGGTGCCGCCTCCGTGTCGGCGATCCCCCACGCGTCGTTGAGCCGCGCCGACTCCTTGCGGAGCTCGGCGAACTTGGCCTCGGTGAAGTAGGGCGTGTCCACGGCCCGTTGGCGCCGCAGTTCGTCCATGAGGACCTTGGAGAGCCGGTGGCGTGCCTCGGGAGTGGCCGTGCGCAGCGGACCCACGGTGTCCCGCCACCGGTCCTCGTCGCCGGCGATGGCGTCGAGCCCCCCGTACTCCAGACCGAGCAGCCCGGTCTGTTCCAGGTTGGGCATGGTGACGCGCCAGCCGCGTTCCAGGTCGAGGAAGAGACGGTATTCGGCGACCGCGGACAGCGCCTCCAGCGTGCTCTCCGCCAGCTCCTCGATCTCGGTGGGCTTGGCCGCGTACTCGTGCGGGGAGAGCCCCATCACCGCCACCACGTCCTCGCCGAGCCGCTTCCAGCGCAGACCCTTGTCACTGGCGGCGACCATCGCCCGGTACAGGGCACCGCGCAGCTGCGTGACCATGACGAAGTCGTTGAAGTGGCCCGACTGCAGACTCGCGTCCTGCCGGTTGTCGACAAAGGTCAGCAACTTCCGTGCATCCTTACCGAGTTCACCCTCGGGAATACTCTTGAGGTGACGCACGATCGAGGCACTGACGACGGAGGTGGCGGTCGAGCGACCCTCCTGGTCGAGGGTCATCAGCTTGGCGAAGTCCCGCTCCTTGACCTGCTCATAGCCGACGCCGCATTCCAGGCAGAAGAGGAACGGAGCAGGCAGGTAAGCCGCATAGATGCCGCCGTTCACCCTTCCGCCCCCGGTGCCGTCCGGGCGCACCCACACCGGCTGCGGCGCCCGCTTCCTACGGCTCGCGGTGAGCACCGGGGCGCCCTTGCGCTCGTCGAAGGTGAGCCAGCTGTCGGGGAAGCGCCGCTGCTCGATGGCGTCGCCGACCTGCTCCGGCCACGGGTTGACGGCCGAGATGTACAGATACCCCTGCTCGTCGTCCTCGTCCTCGCGCGTGCGGAAGGCGACAGAACCGTCGTCCCGCTCGTCGCGGGCGACCATCAGGTACTCCTGCCCACATTCACGGCAGAAGGACAGCGGCAGCAGCAGCTTCTCAGGAGCGTTCGGGACGCGCTGCTGATAGGTACGGGTGATGTGGCGGTCGGCCTCTCCCTCCAGGGAGACGTAGACCGATCCGCCCTTAGACAGGAACTGGTGCAGCCTGAAGGCGAACAACGGGCGGTTATCCTCCGCGCCGCGGGCGGCCACTCCCGCCTGGAGGGTGGCCCGGATGGCCTCAGCGCACGCCGCGTACCAACGTTCCTCCGGGTCGTCTTCCTCGATACCGAACGCCTCGGAGCGCAGACGCACCGCAGCGGCCTCCACGGTGAGCGGTTCGGCGCGGACCAGAAGCGTGCTGCCGTCCTCGTCCTCGGTCTCGACCAGGCCAAAGGCGGTCTCGATCCAGCGGGCCAGCGGATCGGCGGCCAGCCGCCCGTACTCAGCCGGAGGGTTGTTCTCCCTCACCCGCGCGGAGAGTTCGGATGGTGTGGGCACGGCGTCGCCAGTCGCCCGCACCAGGGTCTCGCCGACCACCCTATCCGGGGAGATCTCCGTGTCGAAGAGAGTGGAGGCGACACGGGCGACCTCGCTGCGGCGCGCGGTGGGGGTGCCCTCGGTGGCCATCGTCGCGGACGTGCCCACGCACTGCATGCTGGGTGACTCGCATGCCTCGCGTACGCGCCGCACCAGCACGGCGACGTCGGCTCCCTGCCGCCCCCGGTAGGTGTGCAGCTCGTCGAGGACGAGGAAGCGCAGGCCCTTGGCAGCCCCGATGAGCTTCTCGCGCTCCTTGGGCCGGGTGAGCATCAGCTCCAGCATCACGTAGTTGGTGAGCAGAATGTCCGGCTTGGACTCGCGGATGGCCTCCTTCTCGCCCTCCCTCTCCTGACCGGTGTAGCGGGCATAGGTGACCGGCTCGTTCCCCTCGCCGTATCCGGCGGTGAGGAACTTCGCCAGCTCACGCTCCTGGCTATTGGCGAGGGCGTTCATCGGGTAGACGATGATCGCCTTGATGCCGGGCGCGGCGCCGGCCTCCTTCTCGCGCAGCACCCGGTCGACGATCGGCACGATGTAGCCGAGGCTCTTACCGGAGCCGGTACCGGTGGTCAGGACGTACGACTCCCTGGAGCCGGCCGCCTCGATCGCCTCAAGCTGGTGCTGGTGGAAGCGGATCGGACGGACGGAGGCGCCCCGCTCGTCCTTGCCCGTACGGAAGATGTCCGCGCACGCGGGGTGCAGCAGCCCCCCCGGCCGCGCGAGATCCTCGACCGAACCACCAGACGCGAAGCTCGGGTTGAGGGAGAGATAAGGGTCGGGCCACTGGTCTCCGTCGGCGAGCGACTTCGCCACCTGGGCGTCGATGCGGGCGTCGTCGATCACCACCGATCCGGATGTGTACTCCTTGTAGTCCCGGATGAGCCGCTGGTGCACCTTGAAGACGTCCACGTGTTCCCCACTTGTTCCCGAGGCGGTACGGAGCAACGGTAGCCACCCGCCGACCGCGGTGCGCCACACTCCCCTTAATCGTACGTCGCACATCACAACACGCGACTGTGAACTTAGTCAATGAATCTCAGTTACGAAGATGTCAGTTCACGGAACGACGCGCCCATGCCACACTCTGTCCGACGCGCCCGCCCGTGCAGGCGCGTCGAGCCTCGAAGACGGACGCGGACGGAGTCGCCCCGCACATGGACATCGGACCTGTGATCGCCAAGCGCTACCGGATCAAGCGGGAGATCGGCTCCGGCGGCATGGGGGTCGTCTGGCTCGCCCACGATGAACACCTCGGCCGCGACGTCGCACTCAAGACCATGAACACTCTCCCTGGCCTGACTCAGGACCAGCGTGCCCGGGACGCCGAACGCTTCCGACGCGAGGCCCGCGCCGCCGCGCGCCTCGACCACACGGGCATCGCGACTGTCTACGACCTCGGCGAGGAACGCGGCACACGTTTCCTGGTCATGCAGTACGTGACCGGCATCGACCTTGAGGACCGGATCGCCGAGCAGGAGCGACTGAGCATCGAGGAAGCCGCTTCGGTTGGGGTGCAGATCGCCTCCGTCCTCGGCTCCGTACACGCTCGCGACGTGGTCCACCGCGATCTCAAGGGCCGCAACGTCATCATCCGCACCGACGGCGTGGTCAAGGTCCTCGACTTCGGCGTCGCCGCTTTCCTGGAACCCGGCACCGCCAAGCTGACCACTACGGGCGAGCGGCCGGGGAGCCTGGAATGCATGACACCCGAACAGATCCTGGGCAAACCCGTCGACCACCGCACGGACCTGTACGCGCTCGGCTGCCTGCTCCATAAGATGCTCACCGGCGAACCCGTCTTCGAGCATCGCTCGGAACTCATGCTCCCCGGCCTGATCCTCGACCACCCGCCGACCCCTCTGCGCGACCTGCGTCCCGACACCCCCTCGGACCTGGAAACCCTCGTGCTTGAACTCCTCTCAAAGGCACCGAACGACCGCCCGGCCCACGCCGGCGAGGTCTGGCGGCGGCTCGCCGCCTGGCTCCCCGAACGCGGCGACCCGGCAGCTGCACTCACCCCCTGGGCCGAGGTCGACCCACTGCGCCCCTTCCGGCACCCGATGGGACCGGATGCACGCCCGGTCCGCTCATGGGCGAGACCTTCACGACCGGGGCGGCCGGGCTGATACCTGCACCCACCAGCTGCGCTGCGGAAGAGCGGGAGGCTGCACGTCACGGCCAAAAAGCCCACAGCAGCGACGGAGCTGCGGGCAAGGACAAGGAATCACATCAGCGCCAGGTTGACTCCATGACATAATTATCGTGTCATGAAGTCATGCTGTACGTAACGCCCTCCCTGGACGCCGACGACCGCTGCGCCCTCGACGAGATCGAGAGCATGCGCCGCTCCCTGCGCCACATGCTCCGTGCCACCCCACGCTGGACCCGCCAGCTGCGCCGCAACCTCACCGCCCGCGCGATCGCCGGATCGAACACCATCGAGGGGTACGCGGCGACGGTCGACGACGTAGAAGCCCTCATGTCCGGTGAGGAACCACTGGAGACCGGGGATAGGACGCGTGCCGAGCTGGAGGGCTACCAGCGCGGCATGACTTACATCCAGGCCCTCGCCGACGCCGGAGACGACTTCCGGTACGACGCCGGCCTGCTCAACGGGCTGCACTTCATGCTCCAGGGCCACCACCTCGACAAGCGCCCCGGCCGCTGGCGCGACGGACCCGTCTACGTCACCAGCCCCGATGACCCCCTGGTTCCCGCCTACACCGCACCGGACCAGGCGGACGTCCCCGCCCTTATGGCGGAGTTCATCGACTGGCTTAACGAGGGCGACCTCGACGCACCCGTCCACGTCCGCGCCTCCATGGCGCACCTCAACCTCGTCAAGATCCATCCGTGGAAGGACGGCAACGGGCGCATGTCCCGCGCCCTGTCCACTCTGGTGTTCTCCCGCGAGGCTCTGATGCCGCCCGAATTCTCCTCCATCGAGGAATGGCTCGGCCGGGGACAGAACACGTACGCCTACTACCAGATCCTGGAGGACGTGGGCGGCCCGCACTGGAGCCCCGAGCGGGATACCCGCCCCTGGATCCGGTTCTGCCTGACCGCCCACCATCGCCAGGCCCAGCAGGCCCAGCGCCGCTTCGACGTCATGTCGCAAGCCTGGACCCGTCTGGTCGAAGGTGTCGAGGCCGCCGGTTTGGACGAGCGGGTGGTCTATGCCCTGCTGCCCGCGTTCTCGGACGCGAAGGTGCGCCGCACCGTCTACCAGCAGGACGCCGATCTCAGCGACCAGCAAGCCATCCGCGATATCCGTGAGCTCGTGGCCCGTGGTTGGCTCGTCCCCCACGGCAAGGCCCGCGCCCGCTACTACGCCCCCGGGCCCCTCATGGAGCCAGTCCGGGACGAGGTCCGCCAGTCCATGGAGCCGTACACCGACCCCTACCGGCGGGAGCGGTGACCCTCACCGACGATCACGCGATCAGGGTGGTCGAGACGTCCGGCATCTCGTCGAGTCGCTGCCGCAGATCTTGCTCTTGACCACTGATGCATTGGGCGTACGTGGCGAACAGCATGGCAACGCTGGTGCCGGCCCACTCGGCCACCTGAGCAGGCGGAATGCCGTTGTTCAGCCACATCGTCAGCCTGGTGTGCCGCAGGTCGTACACGCGTTGTCCTGTCGGTGACGCGTATACGTGGGGTGGCAGAGTTGCCCTACGGGCGTGATCCCACATACGGCGGTAGACAGAACCGGCGAGAACTCCGCCGCGTTCCCCGGGAACGAGCCGATCGTCGGGGAGCAGGCTCGCCTCCTGGATACGCGCCCGCAAGAGGGTGGACAAGGTCGGAGGGCACGGCACTATGCGCGTTTCACCCTCTGCTCTGGCTTTCAGACGTCGCTGATCGTGCCGGGTTCCACTGTCGGTCCACGTGCGCCCGATCTCGGGCTCTGCGGTGTGGACCACGATGTCGGCCCACCGCCCTACCTCCGAGGCAGGCAGGACAAGGTCCGAGACACGCAGCGCGACCGCTTCTTCTGGACGTAGCCCCGTGAAGTACAACGTGGCGAAGAATGCTTGCAGTCTTTGCCCGCTGCGCGGCCTGCCGCGGATCCAGTCGAGCAGCTGCGCCGCCTGCCGCTCGTTCAGCAGACGGCGTCGGTCGATCGCACTGGCAGACCGCTGTGTGAGGTTCCGCGACTCGGGAACAGGGTCGGCCATCAGAATGCCGCGGACGATCGCATACCTCATCAACAGATGCAGGACCCGTCGATGCCGCTTCACGGACGAAGCGGCCGCCCGTCTCCCGTCCAGCAGCGTCCCCAGCACCAGTAGACACGTCCTGGACAATGAGCGGATCGGTCCAGGCGTCCATGGTCGGAGTGTGCCGTCGCACCCAGCCGAGCACTGCGACCACGTCATCCGGGGCCTCGCCGCGGCGTTTGGTATTGAACGCCCAATCGCTCAGGGCCGTACGGACCCGGCGGGAAGGGACGCCCGGTGGATCCCGGTCCATCAGCGCAGTGGTGACGATCATCAGCGTGCGAGCCGTGTTCTTCCGGTGATTCGCCGACACACGCGGCCACTGGGCGTCCGTGAACTGGACGGCGAATTGATACCAGCCGACCGAGGAAGCTCTCGGCTCATGCCGGTCCGGCAAGCCGGTCGACATGCTGAACGGCTCTCCGGCGTGCGTCGCGGTCACCAGCTCCGCTCGGAAACCGTCGGCCAGCGCGAACGTCTGGAACGTCTTGCGATGGCGCTTTCCACCGACGGACCAGCGGACCCCGTAGGACTCGCGCAGCTTCCCGGAGCCCCGTTCGATCTGCCAGACCCTTACGTCAAAGGTGGTATCCATGGTCAGCGCCTCGATCAGGTCTCGCCCGTGGCGCCCGTAGTCAAGGAAACGGGTTCCTGAATCGCTACGGACTCTCCCTCCATGATCCCACCACCAGTCAGCAAGCAAGATCGTCCCAAATGCGTCCCCCAAAACAGCTGACGATGCGTCACTGAGCTATAAAATGCCAGGTCAGGACGGTAGAGATAACGTTAGAATAAGTGCCTTCTAAGCGCTTGGCCGCAGGTTCGAGTCCTGCCGGGGGCGCCACCGACGCCGCAGCAACTGAGCGACGTTTCCGCAGGTCAGACTGCGCCTGATGGCTTTCCGAGGCACACCGGGCCCTTCCCCGCCGCTGGGGGCCGAGTCCGGCTGGCGCCCGCCGGAACCGGCGTTCTACGGGTCCCCCCGCGCGTCCCACAAGCTCAGGGCCCCGGGAAGCCCCTCCAGACGCTCCCCATGCTCGGCGAAGCCGCCCCGGAACCCGCCCTGCGCAAGGCTCAGGGGCCGCTCTCGACGCCGGCACAAGGACGGGCACGCCGCTGCCGGCCCATGCGGCAACCCGGGCCCGCGGGAGGCCGCTGTTGAGCCAGGTCGCCAGCAGGCGTGCCGCAGGTCGTGCACGCGTGCATTCGCGCAGTGCCGCGCAAACCCTCACCGGTTCGAAGTGGACCGGCAGAGGCGTGCGCAGCGCGGTCACCGGCCCGAGCGTGTCCTCTGGGCCTCGCGAAGCACTCTTCGACGGGCCGGCAGGGACTGGCAGCGAGGAGCAGTCACCCAGGACCGGGCCAACGACCCACCTGCCCGACCCCACGACAAGAAGCGTGCGCGATCAGCCTTGACACTCCGTCAGCTCCGGCGGCGCCGGCGCGTGTTCGACCGCCATCAGACCGGACAGGTGTTTCCTGTACATCTCCTGCCAGTCGCCACCGGCCATGATCTTCCGAAGCGCCGAGCACACCTCGACTTTCAAAGACGGCTTCTCGGGACGCATGGCCACGCCGTAGTTCCCCACGCCCTCCAGATTCTCCAGCCGCCGCACCTTGCCCGGGTTGGCCCTCTCGTACCCGGCGAGGAGGATGTCGTCCGATGCCACCGCGTACACATCGGACTTCGGGTCCACCAGCTCGTCCACGCAGTTCTGGAGGGTGGGCTGTGACTTCGCCAGGGTGAAAGCTTGCTTCGGCAGCTCCATCTCGTACGTGGAGCCACGTACGGTGCACACGCCAAGGCCCAGGGAACGCAGGGCGCTGGAGTCGTTGATCGTGTACTTGCCCGTTTCCTCGCGGACCAGGAAGCTTCGGCCCGCCTCGTAGTACGGGCCGGCGAAGTGGATGCCCCGACTTCGGTCACCCGTGATGGAATAGGAAGCGATGACGAGGTCAACCTGCCCGGAGCGCAACGCGCTGCTCCGATTACCGCTCGACACAGGGGAAAATTCGACCTCGGCGTTTCCGTATCCCATTCTTCGGGCGATCTGGCGGGCCATATCGACTTCGAAGCCCGACAAACGTTTCGTCTTGTGGTCATACACACTCAGGCCGGGTTGATCCCCCTGGATGCCGATGCGCAACAGAGGGTGCGAGACCTTCCACGCTTCTGACTCGCCCCTGGACTCGCCGTCCCATGCGAGCCAGCCGGCCGTGAGCAGCAGGACCGAGCCCAGGGCGACAGCAGGCAGGCCCATTGCTTTGTTCCGTCGGCGGGCGGCTTGGGTGCTGGCGTTCAGGAACTTGCTCTGCAGGGGCGTGGGGTGGCTGTGCCGGGTGGAGCTCGCGGCCCATTCCTGGGCCAGACCGAGGCGCGACCCGCGATACAGGTGAGCAGGGTTACGGTCGTTCCGATCCCAGACGTCGGCGTCTTGTGCGAGCCGTTGGTGAATACGCAGTCCGGACCGGTCATCGTTGATCCACTGGCGCATCCGCGGCCAGGCGTGAAGCAACACCTCGTGGGTGATGCAGACGGTTCCCGCCTCGACGGTGACCAACTGGGCGTCGACCAGGCGCTCCAGAACCTCAGCCGCGTTCTCCGGACGGGTCGAGTCGTGGAACAGCCGGACGCGATTGGCTCGACGGCGGGTGTCCTGGGTGCCTTCTCCGATGTGGACCAACTGCAGTAGCAAGGACCGGGCTATTTGCTGGTCGGTGGAGTCGAAGTGACCGTAGATCGCCTCAGCGGTGTTCTCGACCGAGTTGCGAACATAGCCTGCGGCCGCGTATCCGGCCACGGTCAGGGAGCGTCCCTCGCGATGCTGCCAGGTGGCACGCAGAACGTGGGAGAGAAGCGGCAGCGACTCCGGGTCGGAGCCTTGCGCCGTGTCGTCGACACCAAGATCGCGCAGCAGGATCTCAGCCAGCCCCGGTTGCAGTTCCAGTCCGGCGACCCGAGCAGGCTCCGAAATGGCCTCTCGCAATTCGTGGGAGGTCATCGCCCCGAGGAAGAAGGGGTTGTCGCGTACAGCGCGCCGCAGTTCAGGGTAGGCGGCGCAGTGGTCGGAGAAGTCCGATCGCAGGCCCAGGACCACCAGTGCGGGCGGCTCGTCTCCACCTCCGCCGGCGGCGGCACACAGAGCACTGACGAATAGCTGGCGTTCGCGTCTGTCGACGCACTGGGTGAAGACTTCCTCGAACTGGTCCACCACCAGCACCAGGCGTGATCCGGTGATCGCCGTCCGGCCGGCTCGGGCCCGCAGCATCTCGCGGATGACCGCGGCGAGGCGAAGCGGGTCCCTTTCGAGCTCTTCGCGCAGCAATGCGCCCGGACCTCCGCCGAGCCGCTCCAGACGGGTGGCCACTTCCGTCAACGGGTGCTCGGTCGGGGTCATGAGCAAGTGCGGCCACGTTCTGGATCCGGGTGCCGGCATCGCCCCCTTGCTCAGAGCGGGCAGCAGACCCGCGCCCAGCAAGGAGGATTTGCCGGCCCCGGAGGGACCCATGAGGACCAGCGGGTCGGTGGCGTCCATACACCCAGCCAGCCTCCCGGCCAGCTCGGTGACCACGTGTTCTCGACCGAAGAACCACTGCGCCTGGCTAGGACCGAACGCGGCCAGACCCGGGTAGGGGCACGTCTGCGGTGTCACATCCTCACGAGCGCGGACCGGCACCGGCAGGACGGGCGGCGGAAGAGGCGGCCGGTAGGCGGGGTTCGGACACAACACCAAGTCGTCGATCCACTCGCTCGCGCGGTGACGGGGGCGGGGAAAGCCCCGCGCGGGAAGCATTCGGTCCAGGTAACGGTAGGCGTGACGTAGCGTCAACTGTTGCGTGCCCTCCGGGTCGCCCTCGGAGAGCAGGCGGATGAACTCACCCGTGAAGGCGGTGTGCGGGGCCCCCGGTGTGGCCAGCGCCAGCTCGTCCCTGGCCGCCGCGGCCAGGACGTACCCGCCGTGAACCCGAGCCAGGTCCACCTCCTGATCTTCGGTGCTTCCCAGGACGCCCACGGCCCGCCCCGAAAAGCAGCAGTCGAGCACGACGATGATGGAGCGCGCGCCCGTCTGCAGCAGGGACGCACGCACCGCTGTGTAGGCCAGCGCCGTGTAGGCCACCCAGCCTGGGCGTGCGTCAGTAGCGACGGTGGCCAGATACAGCTCGCCGGCGGGATTGACCAGCCCGTGGCCCACGTAGTAGATCCACAGCACGCCCTCAGCACGTTCGGCCTCCTGGGCGATGGCGATCCCCAGCTCCGTCGGGTTCGCCGGGTCGCGGATCACGCGCAGGTTCTCCTCAGCCAGTCCGCAGCGCTCGACCAGCACCTGCCCCAGATCGGCCAAGGTGCCCGTCACTGCCGGCACCGGCGGCAGGCCGGAAGTTTCGCTGTGCGAACTGGTACCGATCAGAAGCACTCGCGTACCGGGCGCGCTCAAACTGGTCATCGAGACTACTGTCGAGGCGACACAGCCGGCTCGACCTCATCGCCCACGACGGTGGCGGGGCCGCCCTCCAGTGTCCGGGCCAACTCGGAGACCAGCTCCCGCACCTCTGCCACGTCCGTTCCACGCACCCGTTGGGCCGAGACCTCCACGCTGGTCCCGTCCTGCCGGGTCAGTTTGCACGTCACCTCACCGGTGCGATGCCGCATCCACGCGATGACGGCACTGGCCAGCACCGCCGACACCCCGCCCGGGGCCAGGGCGATGGCGAGCATTTCCGGGACCGCACCAAGAGCACCGGCCGGCGGCGGCGATTGCATCAGCCGCACCCGGCCCCGGAGCTCCCCCTCGACATTCAGCCACTCATGCAGGGAACGCAGCTCATCCGCCATTCCTGCTGCCGTGATCGCGACTGTCACGTTCATTCTTCGCTCCCCCTGCAATCCGTAGAGCATGACGGCCAGGTCCATCCGCAGGCGAAGACAGCGCTGTCGCTGTGCCCACTCAGATGCCTTGCCGGAGAGCCAACATTAGCGGGAGAACAGTTGCGCACGAGGTGACTTGCGGATTCACGCTCGTAGCGTTACCTCATGACGATCGTTTCAGGCCTGGGTGGCGATTCATCGGCAATAGATGTGCGTCAAAGTGGCCCGATCTCATCCCTCGTGTGAGGATGCAACCGGCGGTATCCATGTCGGCGCAGCCACCAGAACAAGGGGACCCGCGCGCGAGCACACCACACGAGCCGAGGCCGGCACCGTAAACGCCCGGTAGGCGGCACAATTTCGAGATCCAAGACGTGGCGTGTCCCTTGGCCCGGATGTCGGCAGGAGCACGCACCACGGTCACGGTCTGACGTCGTCCGGGAAGAACGCCTTCGACGAGCCGCTGCCCGAAAGCGAGCCCAAACGGCCGGCCACGGCACCGGCCGACCGCGGCTGCGACCACGACGAGTACCGCCGCCTGGTCCCGGCTCTCGGCGTGCAGCCGCAGACCGCCCGTGGGCGCCGAGCACGGCTCCGGGTTCGGCACCCAACGCTGGGGCGCGGGGATCGCGTTCGCCCACCTGCACTGGTCCCGCCGCCTGGAAGGTACGCGCCGGGCGCCCGTGTGCGGGTCAGACGGGTGGCAGCAGGTCGCTCTCGCTGACGGTGTACGTCAGCAGGGGGTAGCGGAAGTCCGTCTCCCTGTTCTCGCGGCGCCGGAGTGCGTAGAACTCCTGCCTCTGCTCCTCGTCGGCCACCGTCAGGCGCGCGCCGCCCGGCAGGCGTACCTCTCCGTCGTGGAAGCGCACGACGGTCTTCGACGTGCGCAGCGTCACCCCCAACCACGGGTTGTCCGCCGCCTCGACGGGCGCGTCCCAGACGATGCGGTGCCTGAGCCGCCGGTTCGCGGCGAGGGAGAACGCGACGACGCTGTCGTGGGCGAGAGGGATCGCGAACGTCTCGCCACCGGGCTCCTTCGTCTCGAAGACCAGCTTTCTCGACGGGCTCGCCTCGGGACGGGCGTAGCAGGAGAAGACGGCGATGAACGAGTCGTCGGCCAGATCGAGGGCCTGGTCGGAATGGCCGCCCATATTCCTGTAGGCGTTCGTGTAGCACTCGACGAGAGCGTTGTCGAAGCCCGCCGGAAGCGCCGCGCGCTCCCGCACCCGCCGCGCCAGCCGTTCGTGCACCGGCCGGAAGCGCTGCGCCGGGTTGCCGTAGCGCGTGGTGGTACGGACGAGAGGCACACCGCCCGTCCCGTCGATCCTGGTGAGCACGGCGCCCCGCCGGCCCTTCCCGACGTCTTCCAGAAGCGTCGCCGCGGACAGCTCCGTGAAGGAGTCCTCCTCGGCCGGCAGGGCGAACGAGAGGACGCCGTCCGGGAGCCTAGACCCGAGGGGCAACGTAGTCTCCGGTGTTCATGCTGAAGGGGAACGCGTCGCCGTAGTCGATGAAGGACGAGGTCTTGTTCTCCTCGGCGTACAGCCTGCGCAGCTCCGCCACGCCGTCCGGTGTGGGCGGCCCCAACTCCACCGGGCCCTCTGCCGTCCTGAGGAACGTGCGGCCGTTCCTGTGCACGGCTTCGGCGCTCGAACAGCGCACCACGTACCCCAGGCGGGTCGGCAGCACGTCGGCGTCCAGTGCCGAGGGCCGGATCTCGTGCGTGTACAGGCGGTTGGTGGACAGCGGCATGAAGAACACCGAGCCGGGGTGGAGGGTCACGGTGAAATGAGGGGGGAGCGGGGCCCCGGCGTGTTCCTGGGCCGGCTCCTTGAGGCGGAAGCGCAGCCGGGTCAGCGCGCTGACGCCCTTCATCCCGTAGTCGAAGGCGTCCTCGGCCAGGGGCTCCAGCCCGTCGAGCCGGTCGTAGAAGGTGCAGAAGGCCATGACGCCGTTGGCCGGCATGTCCTTGGTCTTGTCGGCGTGGGCCGAGATCCTCGCCTTGGACTGCTTGCGCTCCGCCGTGGCACGGGTGTTGTGGTAGGTCTGCGCGAGGACGTGGTTCAGCGGCGCCTGGTCGCGGAAGACGGCGGCGGCCTCGCGGTTGAGGGCGTCCACGATGTACGTGTCCGTGGGGCGGAAGTTCTCGGTCGGCCCCGAGAGGTTCGTGGAGCAGCGGAGCAGGCGGAAGCTCAGTGCGTCGCCGCTGCGGGTGACGGGCGTCAGGTAGATCCCGCTGCGGTGGGCCGTTCCCGGCTTGGTGGACTCCGTCAGGGACTGGAACGCGTGCTCCGCGCGGATCCGTCCGAAGTGGTCCGCGTCGCGTTCGAAGAAGCGGCGGTAGTGCACGCCGACGCCGTGGACGCGGAGGGGGACGCGGCCGACGCCGACGACGGTCCACGGCTCGTCGGCGTCCTCGCGGTAGCCGCGGGACAGCTCCCGGACGACGAACACCCGGTCGGCCGCCGCCAGTCGGCCGCGGTCGGCCCCGGACAGGTCGCCGCACAGGTAGACGGTCCTCCCCGTGAGGTCGGGCGCGCCGGAGGCGAGGTCCTCCGGCGTGAGCACCGTCCCGAAGAAGTCCCGCACCACCGCGTCGCCCCGCAGGGTCGACGGCGCGACCAGGAGGTTGTCCGCATCCTCGATGCGGGCTTCCGTCAGCTCTGTCGTGCGCATCGGTACCACTCGCCGTTCGCGTATCGCGGTGCGCGGCTCACACCGGTGGACATGGCAACGGCCCGGCCCCTCCGTCCGCGTGACGCACCGCGGCGAAGGGTGTCGGACCAGGGGGATTCGATGCTCTCACGGGGCCCTGCGGCGGGCAACGGGGTTCTGGCGGCGGCGGTACGCGCCGTACGGGCGGTACGCCGGGCCGCTCGGCGGGGCCTGCGCCGGCAAGGCCGCTCGACGTGCGCCGAGCGGCCCGACCGCCGGTCTCAGCGGGTGGGAGGGGTGAACTCCGGCTGGTCGAGCAGGCGCAGCCAACTGCCGTCCGCCTGGCGCCGGACGACCTGGGCCCGAGCGCCCGACCCGTCCCGCGGCGGGGTCGAGGTGAGGGCGATGTCGCCGCTGACCAGCGTCGGCAGCGAATCCTCCAGCTCGAACCGGGGATTGCCGGCCAGCACCTTCTCCCACAGCACGCGGATCGCCTCCCGGCCCACCGTCCGCTCGCCGGGCGGGTAGGCCAGCACCGCGTCCTCTTCGTAGAGGGCGGCGACCCCGGCCGCGTCACCGGCGTTGGACCGCTCGACGAACAGGCGGGTGATGTCCTCGGGGCGCATGGCCTTCTCGTGCTCCGGCATGGCTTCCTCCTCGCTCGGCTTCGACGCCTCCCAGCCTGCTCGGGCCCTGATCAGAAGTCCAACAGATGATTCTCATGGCAACTAGAATCCCCAGTCATGGAGCTGAGGCAGTTGGCGTACTTCGTCGCGGTCGCCGAGGAGCGGAACTTCACGCGGGCGGCCGAGCGGATGCACATCAGCCAGTCCGGCGTCAGCGCTCAGATCCGCCAGTTGGAACGGGAGCTCGGCGCCGAGCTGTTCGACCGGTCGGCGCGCACCGCCACCCTCACCGTCGCGGGCGAGGCCGCGCTCGAACACGCCCGCGCGGCGCTCGCCGCGGCCGAGGCGATGGGCCAGGCGGTGAGCGAGGTGACCGGTCTGATCCGGGGGCGGCTCACGGTCGGGATGGTCATCGGCTGCACGGTGACGCCGCTGTTCGACGCTCTCTCCGCCTTCCACCAGGCGCACCCCGGCGTGGAGATCACCCTGCTGGAGGACCATTCCGACCGGCTCGTGGAGGGGGTGCGCGCCGGCGCGGTCGACCTGGCTCTCATCGGGACCACCGCCGCCCCCGAGGGGCTGGAGACGCTGACGATCATCAGCGAGTCGCTGGTCGCGGCGGTTCCGGCCGGGCACCCGCTGGCGGAGCGGCGGCGGGTCACCCTGCGCGACCTGGTCGCCCACCCGATCGTGTGTATGCCGCCCGGCACCGGTCTGCGCGCGGTGTTCGACCGCGCCTGCGCCGCGCAGGGCCTGCGCCCCGCGATCGCGCTGCAGGCCAGCGCCCCGGACGCCGTCGCCGACCTCGCCGCCCGCGGCCTCGGCGTCGCCGTCCTCAGCGACTCGATGGCGGCGCACTACCGCGACCGGGTCGTCGCCCGGCCCATCGACGACGCCGAAACGCCCGCCCTGCTCGCCCTCGTCTGGAGGAGCACGCCCGGCCCCGCGCTCCGCGAGCTGCTGGTGCACGGCCGACGGGCCTTCGCGGCGCCCGCCCCCGCGTAGGACGGCGTCCCCGCGGGAGCGACCGAGCGCCTCGGCGCCGGGCGCGTCAGCGCGGGGAGAGGTCCTCCGGCAGGAGCAGCCGCAGGTCGTCCAGGCTCGGCAGCGCGACGGTGCTCAGCCGTCCCGCCTGCTGGGTCATCATCTGCTCCAGCGTCTGGCGGGCCAACCGGGCGTTGCCGAACGCCGCCCCCCTGGGGAGGGAGTCGAAGTGGGCCCGCAGCGCCTCGGCCGTGCCGGGCGCGCACTCGTAGCCGTTGTCGGCCGCGTGCAGGGAGACGATCGTGACCAGTTCGTCCGAGGAGTAGTCGGGGAACTCGATGCGGCGCGGGAAGCGTGAGTCGAGGCCCGGATTGGAGTCCAGGAACCGGTGCATCTCGGCGGTGTACCCCGCCGCGATCACCACCACCTCGTCGCGGTGGTCCTCCATCAGCTTCAGCAGGGTGTCCACCGCCTCCTGGCCGTAGTCCGAGGAGCCGGGGCCCGAGCGCGGCGTCAGGGTGTACGCCTCGTCGATGAACAGCACGCCGCCCAGCGCCCGTTCGAACGCCTCGCGGGTCAACTGCGCGGTGTGCCCGACGTACCGGCCCACCAGGTCCGCCCGGGAGACCTCGACGAGCTGGCCGCGCGGCAGCACGCCCAGGTGGGCCAGTATCTCGCCGTAGAGCCGGGCCACGGTCGTCTTGCCGGTGCCGGGCGGGCCGGAGAAGATCAGGTGGTTGCTGATCCGGGGCGCGGGCAGGCCGGCCTCCTTCCTCCGGCGCGCGGTGGCGAGCAGGTTGACCAGGTCGCCCACCTCCCGCTTGACGGAGGCGAGGCCGATCAGGGACTCCAGCCGCAGCAGCGGGTCCTCGTCCTGCCCCTCCTTCGGCGCGCCGCCCTCCGGGGCGCCCACGTCCTCGGCGGTCAGCACGGCCAACTGCCGCTCGTCGGCCTCCGGCAGGGCGGCCAGCCGGGACGCCTGCCGGTCCACCATCTCCTCGAAGACCTTGCGGGCGGTACGGCCGTTGCCGAAGCCCGCGTCGCGGGGGATCCGCTCGAAGCGGGTGAGCAGGACGGTCCGCGCCGCCGGGTCCAGTTCGTAGCGGTGGCCGGTGCACATCCGCTCGACGATCGTGACCAGCTCCTCCGAGGTGTAGTCGCTGAACTCGACGCTGCGGGTGAACCGCGAGGCGAGACCCGGATTGGACGCCAGGAAGTCCGTCATCTCCTTGGGGTATCCGGCCGCCACCACCACCACGTCCTCGCGGTGGTCCTCCATCAGCTTCACCAGGGTGTCGATCGCCTCGCGCCCGAAGTCGGCGCCGTTGCCGCCGCTGTCGGAGAGCAGGGTGTACGCCTCGTCGATGAACAGCACGCCGCCCAGCGCCTTGGTGAACGCCTCGGTGGTCTTGATGGCCGTGCCGCCGATGATCTGCGCCACCAGGTCGGCGCGGGACACCTCCACCAGGTGCCCGGAGCGCAGCACGCCGAGCGAGGCGAGGATGGAGCCGTACAGCCGGGCGACGGTGGTCTTGCCGGTGCCGGGCGGGCCCGCGAAGATCAGGTGGCGGCTCATCGGCGGCGCGGGCATCCCGATGCTCGCCCTGCGCTGCGCCATGCGGTTGAGGTTGATCAGCGTCAGCACCTGCTGCTTGACCTCGTCGAGGCCGATCAGCGACTCCAGTTCGGCCACCGGGCCCGAGTCGGAGGGGGCGGCGGACCCGGCCGGGGCCGCTCCGCCGGGCAGCCGCCCGTCGCCCGCCGCCTCCGCGTCCTCGGCGGTGCCCCAGGCGTCCGGGGACCCGTTCTGCGCACTGGCCAGCCCCTCGACGGAGAGCCGGTCGCCGGCCACCGTCTGGCGCACCCCGCTGCCCCGGTTGGAGCGGACGGTGCAGCCGGCCAGCGAGACGGCGTCGTCTCCCTCGACGCGGATGCCGTCGGCGCCCGAGCCCGTCACCTCGCAGCCGTTGAGGGAGGCGCGGGCGCCCGCCGCCACCAGGACGCCGCACTCGGCGGCGTCCGTCACCACGGCGCGCACGGCCGCCAGGTCGCCCTCGGCCTCGACGTGGATGCCCGCCTTGCCGGACTCCGTCACCTCGGTGTCCCGCAGCGTGAGCGTGCCGAGCGCCCCGAGGTGGATGCCGGCCCCCGTGGAGGCGCGCAGCCGGCCCTTGCCCACGAACAGGTTGCCGTGGCCGGAGACATGGACCGCCGAGTCGCCCGACCGCTCGACGGCGCACTCCTCCAACCGGCCCCGGCCGTCCTTGACGACCTCCACGCCGTGTCCGCCCGCCCCGACGACCGAGGCCCGCAGCAGCAGCGGGTTGGCGCCGGTGCGGATGAGGATGCCGGACCCGGCGCTGTCGCGCACCTCCAGGCGGTTGAACTCGGCCGACGAGTCCTCGTCGAGCAGGACGCCCGTCCCCTTGGCGTCCCGGACGACGGTGTCCGTCAGCGTCGGCGAGGAGAAGCCGGTGACCCGTACGGCCGGTTCCTCGGCGGCGGTGAACGCGCACGACTCGAACGTGCCCCGACTGCGCTCGGCGACCAACAGGCCGTGGCCTCCGGTCCGTTCGGCGGTGCAGCGGTTCAGCGTCGGCGAGCCGCCGCCGCCCAGGACGAACCCGTGCCCGCTGGTGTCGCTGACGGCGACGTCCTCCAGGACGACCGGTCCGGTGCTGTTCACGAAGACGCCGACGACGGACTTGCGGACGGTGCCGCGCGCCATCCGGACCGAGCTCTCCTCCTCGACGGCGACGCCCGGCTTGCCGGTCGCCGAGATCGCGCAGTCCTCCAGGAGGACGTGCGCCTGGCCGTTGGCGAGGACGCCGTTGCCCTTGGTGTCCCTGAGCCGGCTGAGGCGCGCGGTGATCCTCCCCCGCTCCCCCGCCACCACGGCGGACGTCCCGAGGTGTTCGACGACGCAGTTCTCCAGGAAGCTCTCGACCGTCGAGGTGGTCACCACGCCGGCGCCGACCGGGTTGCTGATCCGGCACTGCCGCAGCACGAGCGCCCCGCCCTCGCGCGCGTACAGCGCCGACCAGGCCGAGCCGTGGATGTCGCAGCGGTCCATGGCGAGCTCGCCGCGGGGCGCGTCGACCACGGGCAGTTCGTCGTCGTGCCCGCGCAGCACGAGGTCCCTGACCATCACCGCGTCCCCGAGGAGCGTCAGCGCCGTACCGCGCCGGGGCGCCAGTTCGACCGTCCCGGACCCCTCGGAGGCGACCAGGGTGATCGCCGCGGAGACCGTCAGGCTCTCCTCGTACCGTCCCGGAGCGATGCTGACGACCGCTCCGGCACGGGCCCGTGCGACGGCCTCCGCGACGGTGCGGTGGTCGCCCGTCCCGTCGGCGGCGACGATGAGCATCTGGCGTGACACGTTCTGACCTCCCGAACCCCCTGCGCCGTGGTTACGGGGCGGAGACGCGCGACATGTAGGGCGAGGGGAAACTGCTGTTCCCATCATGCCTGTTGCCGCAGGTCGTCCGCCATCGCGGTCGGGGGTTCCGGGGGCCGGGGCAGGTACCGGGGGCGCGGGAGCGTCGATACCATCGGCGTATGCGATCTTCGAGGTCCCCGGTGTCCCTCGCCCTCGGACCGGCGGCGCTGGCCGCCCTGCTGCTGATACCCGGCGCGGCGGCCCCCGCGGGCGCGGCGCCGCACGCGGACAGCCCCTCGTTGCCGGGGGTGCCCGCCACGCTCTCCGACGGCCGCCCGTGCACCCCGGCGTCGGCCAAGAAGTCGACCCGACTCCCCTGGGCGCAGAGCTTCCTGGGGGTCGACCGGGCCTGGGAGCTCAGCCGGGGCGCGGGGGTGAAGGTCGCCGTCGTCAGCACCGGCGCGGACCTGCGCCGGGTGCCCGCGCTGGCGGGCGGGGTCGTCTCGGGCCCGGACACGGTGGCCGGCGGGACGGTGTCGGACGACTGCGTCGGATACGGGACGTTCCTCGCCGGCATCGTCGCGGGCCGGAGGCAGCAGGGGCTGCGCGCCGCCGGGGTCGCCCCGGAGGCCGAGGTCGTCGCCGTCCGGGCCACCGACCGGCAGGGCGCGACGACGCCCGAGGAGCTGGCCGAGGGGATCAGGGCGGCCACCGCGTCCGGGGCGCGGGTCATCCACGCGGCGCTGGCCGTCCCCTCCGCGCCGAAGTCGTTGAAGGACGCCGTCGCCGCCGCGCAGCGGGCCGGGGCGCTGGTGGTGGCGCCCGCCTCGGCGCGGGAGTGGGAGGGCGGCGCGGCCGCGTCGCAGGCGGTGGACGGGCCCGCCTACCCGGCGGCGCTGCCCGGTGTGCTCGCCGTCTCCTCGGTGGGTCCGGGCGGCGCGCCGGAGGCCCCGGCCGCGGCGAAGGGGCGGCGTACGCAGCCGAGGCTGAGCGCCCCCGGCGTCTCGGTGACGGGGCCGGGGCCGGGCGGCGGCGGCCAGTTCACCGGCCGGGGCGACGCGGTGGCCGGCGCGTTCGTGGCCGGTACGGCGGCGCTGGTCCTCTCCTACCACCCCCGGCTGACCGCCGAGCAGGTCGCGCACCGACTGGAGTCCACCGCCTACGGGGCCGTGGGCGACGCGCCCGACCCCGGCGTCGGGCTGGGCGTCGTCGACCCGGTGCGGGCGCTCTCCGCCGTGCTCCCCGAGGAGCGGGCGGGGGCCCCGGCCGGAACGCGCCGGGCCTCGGCCCCGGCCGTCCCGGCGCTCAACCCGCCGGAGGCGCGCGATCACGCGCTGGCCGTGGCGGGCGGGGCGGTCGGGGTCACGCTGCTCATCGCCTTCCTCGCGTTCACGCTGCCCCGAGGGCGCCGCCGGGGATGGCGGGCGGGCCGGGCCGGGGGGCCGGTGGCAGGGGCGGAGTGACCCCGGCGGCGCCCCTCAGCCGGTGACCCGCGGGCCGGGGCGCCGGCGTACGGCGGCCCGCTCCCCGGCCCGCGGCTGCCGGGCGGCTCGTCGGGCTTTCGCGGTTCTCCTCTGCCGGTCCGGCGCTTTTGCCCACGCGCGTCGCGCGCGGCGTACGCGGCCGGGAACGGGCGGCGCGCGCATCCCCCGGCCGCCCACCGCGTACGACGGCGGCCGGGGAGGGCGGCGCGCGCCTCCCCGCCGGGCCCGCGCCCGTCGCGCGGGCGGAGAGCCCGCGCGACCGGCGGCCCCCGCCGCCCCGGCCGCAGGGAGAGCCCGCGCGGCCGCCCGTCCGAGGTCCGGGCGGGCGGCCGGGCGGTACGACCGCTACGCCGAGGCCGCCGGTTCCGGCAGCAGCGGGGTCTGCACCTGCACCACACCCCTGCGGGTGATCAACTGCGCACGGCCCGGCGGCAGTTGCTTCGGCTTGGTGTCGTTGAACAGGTACCCCTCCGAGGGCGGGCAGGAGAGCAGCGCGGCAGGCGTGTTGACCTCCATCAGCCGCCGCAGCAGCGAGTCGCTCATCGCACGGGCCGCACCGTTGGCGCTGCGGGCCACGATCAGGTGCAGACCGATCTCCGCGCCTTGGGCGAGGAAGTCGAGCAGCGGCCCGAAGTGGTTGCTCATGTTGCCGCTGGACACCATGTCGTAGTCGTCCACGACGAGGAAGACCCGCGGGCCGGCCCACCAGTCCCGCCGCTTGAGTTGGGCGGGCGAGACGTCCGCGCCGGGCAGGCGCTCCTTCATGGCCCGCGCGACGCCGTCCACCGCCTGCTTGAGCACGTCGACGGAGACCGCGTACCCCAGCCGGTGCGACTCGGGGACGCTCTCCAGCAGGCCGCGGCGGTAGTCGATCAGGAGGATGCGCGCCTCGTCGGGGGTGTAGCGGTCGGTGATCGCCCGGCAGACCGAGCGCAGCATGTTGGTCTTCCCGGTCTCCGCGTCGCCCACCACGACCAGGTGCGCGGTCTGCGCGAAGTCGTGCCACATGACGTCGAGGTGGTTGCCCTCCAGGCCGAGCGGCACCCGCAGGTCGCCGTCCGGGCCGACCTCGGCGTCGGGCAGCTCGGCGGGCTCCAGGATCGCGGGCAGCGTGCGCACCGGGGGCGCGGGCGGGCCCTGCCAGTGGGTGGCCACCCGTGCCACCGCGTCGGCGACGCCCTCCCCGAGGTCGGAGGCGCTCTCGCCGCCGTCCAACCGGGGCAGGGCGGTGAGGAAGTGGTGCTTGGTCTCGGTCATGCCGCGGCCGGGGGCCTTGGGGATGGTCGCGGCGGCCCGCATGTTGATCATGGAGTCCATGCTGTCGCCGAGCCGCAGCTCGAAACGGGTGCCGAGCTGGTCGCGCAGCGCGGTGGGGATCTCCGACCAGCGGCTGGCCGCCAGGATGAGGTGCACCCCGTAGTTGAGGCCCCGTGCCGCCAACGCCGTGAAGGCGTCCATCATCTCCATGAAGTCCTGGCGGACCGTGCCCCAGCCGTCGACGACGAGGAACACGTCGCCGTAGGGGTCGTCCGCCAGGTCGCCGGCGGCCCGGCGGGCGCGCAGCGTGGCCATGGAGTCGATGCCCAGGTCGGCGAACTGCTTCTCGCGCCTGGCCACCAGCGAGTGGACCTCGGCCAGGGTGCGGTGCACCCGCTCCAGGTCCAGTCGGCCCGTCACCCCGCCCACGTGCGGCAGGTCGCGCAGCGCGCCGAGGGAGCCGCCGCCGAAGTCCAGGCAGTAGAACTGGACCTCGCGCGGCGTGTGGGTGAGCGCCAGCGACATGATCAGGTCGCGTACGAGGGTGGACTTGCCGCTCTGCGGACCGCCCGCGATGCCGACGTGCCCGCCCGCGCCGGACAGCTCGGCGATCAGGGGTTCGCGGGACTGGTCGAAGGGCCGGTCGATGATGCCGACCGGCACCGTCAGCCGGCCGTGCAGGCCGGTGTCGAGGGCGGTGAGGCCGCGCTCGGCGTGCGGCGCCACGCCCATCAGCAGGACGTCCAGCGACAGCGGGGTGTCCAGCGGGGGCAGCCAGACCTGGTGCGCGGGCCGGCCGCCCTCCCGCATCCGGGACACGGCCAGCGCGAGCAGGGTCTCCTCGCTCGTCTCCTCCTGCGCCTCCGGCTCCGGCACGGGCGCGGGGAGCCGGGGCTCGATCCACTCCGTGCGGTACGGGACGACCTGGCCGGCGGCGACCGACGCGCCGACCCTGCGGACGCCCTGGTAGGGCCCGGAGACGTAGGCGGCCTTGAACCGGACCAGGGTCCCGGTGTCCTTCTTCAGGATGCCGCTGCCGGGGACGGAGGGCAGTTGGTAGGCGTCCGGCACGCCCAGGACGCCGCGGCTCTCCATCGAGGAGAACGTGCGCAGGGCGATCCGGTACGACAGGTGGGACTCCAACTGGGTCATCCGGCCCTCGTCCAGCCGCTGCGAGGCGAGCAGCAGGTGCACGCCGAGGCTGCGGCCCAGCCGCCCGACCATCACGAACAGGTCCATGAAGTCGCGGTGGGCGGAGAGCAGCTCGCTGAACTCGTCGACGACGACGAAGAGCGTGGGCAGCGGCTCCAGGTCGGTCCCCGCCGCCCGCGCCGTCTCGTACTCGTACGCCGACGTGTAGTTCCCGGCGCTCCGCAGCAGCTCCTGACGGCGCATCAGCTCGCCGTGCAGGGCGTCCTGCATCCGGTCCACCAGGGAGGACTCGTCGGCGAGGTTGGTGATGACGGCGGAGGTGTGCGGCAGTTCCTCCAGGCCGAGGAAGGTGGCGCCGCCCTTGAAGTCGACCAGGACGAAGTTCAGCTTCTCCGAGGAGTGGGTGAGCGCGAGCGCCAGGACCAAAGTGCGCAGCAGCTCCGACTTGCCGGAGCCCGTCGCGCCGATCAGCACGCCGTGCGGGCCCATGCCGCCCTGCGCCGCCTCCTTGATGTCCAGTTCCACCGGGGAGCCGTCGGCGGCGAGCCCCAGCGGCACCCGCAGCCTGGCGCGATCGCTGCGTTCGGCGCGCACGGCGTCCAGGTCGACGGTGTGCAGGTCGGGCAGGCCGAGCAGGGTGGTCAACTGGACGTCGGTGGTGAGGGCCTCGCCGTTGTCCGTGGTGACGCCCATCCGGTACGGGGACATCACGGTGGCCAGCGCCCTGGCCCGCCGGGGGCCCAGCGCGTCGGGCCGGCCGAGCGGGGAGGCGGTCTCCTTCCCCGACCGGTCGGTGCTCACCAGCTCCAACCGCCGCCCGGCGATCCGCAGCCGCAGCGTGTGGCGGGACGGGCGCCAGGGCAGGGAGGCGGACACGTCCAGCGTCACGGTGTTGCGGTAGCCGTCGGTGGCCAGCCGGGAGTCGGCGGGCGTCCGCGCGCTGTCCAGCACCACGACGCAGTACGGCTCCTCGGTGCTGGGCGCGGCGTCCGGCTCGAACGCGGGCCGGCCGGTCAGCTCGTCGCCGAGCAGCGTCTCCAGGCCCAGGACGGAGTCGGTGACCAGCCGTACGGGGCCCCCGCCGTCGACGTCCGTCGGGTGCTGGTTGTGCGGCAGCCACTTCACCCACTCCCAGGCGTCCCGGCGGTCATGGTCCGCCAGCACCACGACCCGCAGGTCCTGCGGCGCGTGGAACACGCTCGCCTGGGCCAGCAGCGCCCGCACCATCGCCCGCGCGGCCTCCTCGTCGTCGGACTGGAGCAGCACGCGCGCGTAGGTGCGCAGGTACAGGGCGACCGGCTGGTCGGGGACGGTGCCGTACGCCTTGATGAAACGGCGCAGGGCGTGCGCGGACAGCGGTTCCAGGTCCTCCACCGGCTTGGTGCTCAGCGGGGTCAGCTTCGTCGCCAACTGCTGCTCGCCCACCGCGATCCGCACCTCGGCGAAGTCCGCGTGGGCCGCCCGCCGCTCCCACAGCCGGCTGGTGGGCACCAGGCTCCACAGGGCCTCGGGGTCCGGGTGCGACCACGCCTGCGCCTCCCGCTGCTGGTTGATCACCTTGCGGATGCGCCGGCGGCTGATCGACAGGTACCGCATGTAGTCGCGCCGCTCGCCGAGCAGCGCCCGCTTGCGGTCCCCGGAGGCCCGGATGATCTGCGAGACCAGCATCCCGATGGCCGACAGCGCCATCAGGCCGATGGCGACGTACATCATGGGGCCGCCGCCGCTGCCGGGGCGCAGGAAGATGAGCACCATGCCGAGGGAGCTGAGCGCCATCGGCATGTACGTGATCATGTTGCCCATCGCGCTCTGCGTCTCCGGCACCGTGGGCGGTTCCTGGAGACTCAGTTCGCCTTGGGGCATCTCGGGGCCAAGACGCCGGGGAGGCCTCTTGAAGAGGACCACGCTCAAAGGGAATCGCCTTCCTGAATGGTGCCGGGGGTGGCCGTGACGCGTCTGCGGGATGACCGGACGCCGAACGCCGACGATACGGCCGGCGGCGCCGGCTGGTGGGCGGGGGCGGGGCCGCCGATCCCGGCGGCACCCCACAACGTACAGACTGCACGCACAAGTTAATGTGATCAATCTGACCGCGTCGACCACTGTCCTGGAAGGCGATGAAACGCGCTTGACCGACATATCCGCGGCACCCCTGTGCCGCCTCACGGTGATGACGCCCGACCGCTCCGTCGAACTCGCCGTACCGTCCGACATCGTGCTCGCCGATCTGTTGCCGACCATCGTCGACCACGGGGGCAGCGACCTCTACGAGCGGGGCGCGCAGGCGGGCGGCTGGATGCTCCAGCGCCTCGGCCGGGAGCCCCTCGACGACGAGAAGACGCTCGGCGACCTCGGCCTGCACGACGGCGAGACGGTGCATCTGCGCCTGCGCGGGGACGCCCTCCCCGAGATCCACTACGACGACCTCGTCGACGGGCTCTCCAGCCGGCTGCGGGAACGCGCCGACTCCTGGCGGCCCGTGTGGTCGCACCACCTCATGACCGGGCTCGCCCTGTCCACCCTGGCGACCGGCCTGCTGCTCCTGCTGCAGCCCGGCCCCACCGGGCTCAGGGCGGTCTGCGCGGCGGTGACCGCGATCCTCCTGCTGGCCGGCGCCGCGGCGGCCTCCCGCGCGGTCGGCGACGTCGGCGCGGGCGCCTCGCTCGGCGCGGCGGCCGTCCCCTATCTCGCCCTGGCCGGCTCCCTGGTGCCCGAGGGCGCCGCGTCCGACGCGGACCTGGGCGCCCGGCTGCTCGCGGGCTGCTCCGCGGCGGCCGGCGCCGCCGTACTCGCCCTGGCCGCGGTGGGCGCGTGCGCCCCGCTCTTCCTGGCCGCCGCCCTGACCGCGGTCCTGGGGGCGATCGGCGGAGCCGTGATGCTCTTCGGCGTCTCCGCCCCCGGCACGGCCGCCCCGCTGATCCTGGCGGTCGTCCTGCTGGGGAACTTCCTGCCGTCCCTGGCGTTCCGCCTGTCGGGGCTGAAGGTGCCGTTGCTGCCCACCAACACGGACCAGCTCCAGGAGGGCATCGACCCCACGCCGGACGAGCGGATCGCCGCCCGCGGCGCCATCGCCGACAGCTACCTCACGGCCCTCTACGGCGCCACCGGACTGGTGTCCGCGGGCTGCCTCACGGTCCTGGCGTTCGAGCGGTCCTGGGCGCCGCTCACGCTGGCCGCGGTCCTGTGCGCGCTGATGTTCACCCACGCGCGGGGCATCGGCGGCGCCTGGCAGCGGCTCGCCGTCGTCCTGCCGGCGGCGTACGGTTCCGTCCTGCTGACGGTGCAGTGGGTCCTGCGGACGGACGCCGGGTCCCGGCCGCTGCTGCTCGCCGGCCTGCTGGCCGCCGCGGCCGTGCTCGCCATCACCGGATGGACGCTGCCCGGCCGGCGCCTGGTGCCCTACTGGGGGCGCGCGGTCGACCTGCTCCACCTGCTCTTCGCCATCGCCCTCGTCCCGCTGGCCCTGCTCGTCACCGGTCTCTACGGATACCTGCGGGGCCTCAACAGCTGAGCCCGGCGACCGGTGGCCGAAGGCCCCGGCGCACGGGCCCTCGCGCGCCGGGGCGGTACCCGGCCGGAAAGGCAAGGAATGCAGTCCAGGCGGGACCAGGTCCACGCGCACATGTTCGTCATGAGCCGGCTGTCGCTGGGAATGCTCCGGGACGACCCGGACGCCCCCGAGTCCGCGCACCGGCGGACCACGAAGGGGTTCGTGATCGGCCTCGCGGTCGCCGTTCTGGCCGCGCTCGTCGTGACGGTGTACGGGCTGGTGGTGCCCGGCGGTTCCAACGCGTGGAAGGCCACCGGCACGCTGGTGCTCGACGAGCGCTCGGGCGCCCGCTACCTCACCGTCGGCGGCGTCCTCCACCCCGTCCTCAACGAGACCTCGGCCAAGCTGCTGGCCGGCGACCGGATGAAGGTGGTGAGCGTCGAACCCGCCTCCATCGAGGACGCGCCGCGCGGCGCGACCCTCGGCATCGTCGGCGCGCCGGACCCGCTGCCGCAGCCGGGTTCGCTGAGCCGGGACGCCTGGTCGGTGTGCGCCACCCGGCCCGACGCCGCCGCCGATCCGCTCCTCACACTGGCCGTCGGCCTGACCGCCGAGGGCCGCCCCGTCACGTCGGACCGGGCCACCCTGGTGCGCACCGCTCCGGGCGACGCGACCTACCTCCTGTGGCACGGCACCCGTATGCGGCTGGACACCGCCAACTACGCGGTCCAGGCGCTGGGGTACGACGGGAGCGCGGCGTTCCCGGTCCCGGAGGCGTTCCTCAACGCGCTGCCGCCGGGCCCGGACCTGGCGGTGCCGGAGGTGGCGGGGCGCGGCAAGGCGGGCCCCTCGCTGGCCGGTCTGCCCACCCGGATCGGGCAGCTCTTCGACGGACCGGGCGGCCACTACCTGCTGACGGCGCGCGGCCTGGCCAGGGTCACCGCGTTGGAGGAGGCGCTGCTGAAGGGCGACCCGCGCACCCAGCGGACCGCGTACGCGGGAGAGGCCGTCACCCTGCGGAAGATCGGCCCGGACGACCTGGCTCACCACCAGGACGCCCAGGCGGGCCGGCTCGTGGGGACCGGGGGCGGCACGGTCCCGACCGGGCTTCCCGAGCCCGGACCGGTCCGCGCGGGCGAGGGCGTCTGCGCCGTCGTCGGCACCGCGGACGGCCGGCCGACGGTCTCGGTGGTGCTGCCCCGCGCGGGAGCGGTGACGGGCCGGCCGGTCTCCAACCAGCCCGGCATCCACGCGGGTTCCGGGACCGCCGACCTGTTCGCCGTACGGCCGGAGGGCGGCGCGCTCGTCACTGCGCTCTCCTCGGCGGGCACCGGTACGGCCTACCACCTGGTCACCGAATCGGGCGCCAAGTACCCGATCCCCGGCGGCGAGAAGGGGCTCCAGCGGCTCGGATACCGGGCCGACCAGTCCGTGCCCGTCCCCTCGGGCGTCCTCGGAATGCTCGCGTCGGGACCGGCGCTGGACGACACGGCCCTGCTGGCGCGGGGACTGGTGGAAGCGTCGCGGAACACCACGCCCGGATAAGCGCTCGCATGGCTCAGAACAATTGAGGTTCCTTTGAGGAAAGAAGGCCGGGAAGCACACTGCTTCCCGGCATTTCCGCAGCTCACACGCGTATCGAAGGTGAACTCTCAGATAAGTGGGGCCCTTTGGTTCCAAGTCGCCCTGGCGCGTATTAATCTGATGGTCACCGACCCCCGGAGGGTGCCATTCCCGGCGCGGTCGGCCCCCCGTGCACCCGTGGTGCCGCCGTGTTCCCGCAGCGTCCAGGAGGACTCCCATGTTCGATGTCTCCGGCTTCAACATCAACTCGTCCGACGGTCTGTCCAATGACGAGACGGCGATGCTGCAGACGCTGCAGACGCTGGACAAGCACCTCGGCGACATGGAAACGGCGGGCCAGACGGTCAGGAAGATCCAGGGCCAGGTCAGCGAGGCCTACCGGGCCCGGTCCTCGGCGACCCACGCGGCGGGCATCGACGACTGGCTCCGGACGCACGCCCGCATCATGGAGCGCACCCGGTTCTTCCTCGAAGGCACCAAGATGGCCAAGAACCTCCTCGAGGACGCCGAGGACCAGTCGAACACCTACGCCCTCCACATGGCCGGCACGATCAACCCTCCCAAGTAATCGGCACCGGCCCGCCTCCCGCTTTTCCTCCCCCTCCCGCCACCGTTCCCCGAGGAGTTCTCTCATGTCCGTAGCGATCAGCCACCAAGCGCTTCAGGAAGCCATCAGGAACATGGGCGCCGCCCAGACGGAGATGCAGGAAGCGCTCGTCTGGATGGAGAAGAACTTCGGCGCGCTGCGCGAGACCCTGACCGGTGAGACCCGTGTCGCCTGGGAGGGTTTCCAGACCGAGTTGGGGCAGCTCAAGACCAAGCTCAACGAGCAGTACGGCACCGCGCAGACGACTCTTCAGCAGATGCACGCCCGGCAGATCCAGGGAGACCAGGACGGCGGCCGCACCGTGAAGAACGCCCAGGGAAGCTGACCACGACCGACCGCACCGACTTGGAGGCGCGCGCATGGCCGAAGGCGACATCCCGGGCGACATCTACCAGTCGACCGAAGGCGTCTACCTCAACTACGCGAACGAGAAGCTCCCCACCTTCCGCCGTCATCTCACGGTCAACCCGCACTACGTCAGCATGGGATCGAAGATTCCCCTCGGCCTCGGGCGCACCGAGCTGAGCCTGCAGGCCAAGGCACTGGACGCCCAGTTCGAGACCTACCGCACCAACATGCGCAACCGGTACGACACGGCGATCACGCTGCTGAACAACCTCTCGACCGGCCTGCGGGACGTGGAGATCAAGCACCGGGAAGCCGAGGACGACTCCGACGCCGTCGCCGGCACTCTCGCCGACGAGTTCTCCGCGATCCTGACCCCGAAGGGAAAGTGAAACCATGGCTGAGGTGACCCCCGAGGCGCCCGTCCAGGTGCCTGACGGGATGCCGGCCAAGTGGGAGGAAATCCTCGCCATGTTTCACGACGGCGTCACCAAGCTCCCGGACCGGAACGCGGTGGCGGGTCCGGGTTCCAAGCAGTGGATCACCAAGACGGTCAGCGGTGAATGGATCGACGGCGATCCCGCGACGGAGGCCAAGGGATGGCAACTGGACGGCTGGTACGCGTTCTCGTTCCCGACCCGCACGGATCGCCTGTTGTTCGGCTTCGGCTACAACTGGACCGACTTCGGGAACAACGGCGGGGCACTGGCTGAATTCACCGGAGCGACCGCCCCGATCCTGGAATCGGTGCTCTCCGGGAAGAACAAGGACGCCAATCCGCTGTCGTCGGGCAAAGCGGCCACCATCCTCAACAACATGGACGACTGGACCGACGGCTGGATCACCCAGTTCAACACCTGGGCGGAAAACGTCGGCAGCGGTAAGGACCAACTGAAGGGGGAGACCGCCGAGCTCTTCGAAGCGACTCTCCTGGCGGTGAAGCGCGGGTTGCAGGAGACGTACTCCTATTACCTCAACGGGGACATTCAGAGGCAGCTCGAAACGGTCAGCACCCAGTTGACGGACACCATCAACCAATTGCGCAACAACGCGTGGAAGTGGTTCGACACGAAGGAGGTCGTGGGGGGCTCGGAGGTCGAGAAGCGGGAGGCCGGCTCCGTCGCCATGGCGTTCACGCACCTCAACGCCGAGTTCCTGAAGGCGATGAGCGCCAGGATCCCCACCTCGGACTTCACCAAGGACGACAGTTGGCTGGACTGGGCCGCCATCGAGGGCAATGCCAAGAAGAGCTGGATCACTCAGGTCGAGAAGGGGCTCGACGAGGCGTCCGCGAGCACGATGGCGAAGCTGGCGCAGGCCTACGAGGGGGCGGCCACGAAACTGTCCGACGCCAACAGCATCGTGAAGCCGACGTTCACCATCTCGCTGACCGCGGACGAGCAGAAGGAGTTCTACGGTTCCTCGGGCACCGGCGACGGCGGAGCGGGCGGGACCGACGACTTCTTCAACAAGTTCAAGGAGATGTTCAACGGCGGCGGTGACGGCACGGGCGGCAAGGGCGGCGGCAACGACATCGACCTCGGCGCCCCGCCTCCGGTGACGGGCCCCAACGGCGGCACGGGCGGCTCCAACCCCCCGAAGACCAGCAACTTCGCGCTCACCCCGCCGCCGGTCAGCAGCCCCAACGGCGGCAAGGGCGGCACCACCCTGCCGAAGACCGACTTCGGCCTCACCCCGCCTCCGGCCACCGGTCCCAACAACGGCACGGGCGGCAACTCCCTTACGGTCCCGGCCGGTTCGCGCGTCGACCCCAAGACCGGCGCCGTCACCGACTCCAAGGGCAAGGCGGTCATGGGCCCCGACGGCAAGCCCCTCATCGTGCCGCCGGGCTCCACGATCGGCCCCGGAGGCAGGATCGTCCCGCCTCCGAACAGCGGCCCGAAGCTGCCGTCGTTGCCGAACGGCAACAGCGTCGGGGACTCGCTGCGCGGCTACCAGGTCGACTCCGAAGGCAACGTCGTCGTCCCCAAGGGCACCACGGTGGACGCCAAGGGCAACCTGATCGGCGCGGACGGCAAGCCCCTGACCAACGCGTACGGGGGCAAACTGACCGTGCCGCCCGGTTCCCGCATCAACGCCGACGGGACCATCAGCGACCCGCAGGGCAAGCACATCACCGAAACCAGCGACAAGCTGAAGGTGCAGGTCCCCAGGACGTCGTACGACCTGCCGACCGGTCAGCGCACACCGCTCACATGGAACAGCGACCTCTTCGGCAACTCGAAGGGAACCGGCGACCTCTTCAACAACCTGAAGGGCTCCGGCGACCTCTTCGGCAACTCGAAGGCGGGCAACGAGATGCTGCGCAGGGTCGACGGCAACGGCAACAAGGTCTTCGAGCCGACCTCCGGGACCTCCGGTCTCAGCAGCCGCGCCCGCCTCGCCATGGGGCTGCCCGCGGTCCCCGCCGCTCCGACGCAGGGCACGTTGGCCACCCAGTCGGTCAACGCCCTCGGGCGGAGCGGAGTGGGCGGCGGCACGGGGAGCGGGATGCCCTTCATGCCGCCGATGGGCATGGGCGGTGGCGGCGGCGCTCCGGGAGGCGGCGGCAACGGCGGGGACCGGCAGCGCAACGTATGGCTGTCGGAGGACGAGGAGGTGTGGGGCACCGAGCCCGGCGCCGGAACGGGCGTGATCGGACGATGAGTTCCCCAGGGGCGACAGCGGGCGGCGCACCCGCCGGGGCGGTGGACACCGCCATGCCGCCGGTGCCGGACGACATCCGCGCGGCCGCGCGGACCGCGCCCGAGCACTGGTTCGGCACGGTGGACCCCGCCTGGCGCGGTGAGGGCGAGCCGCCGCTGTGGGCGGTGATCGGGCAGTGGCGCTCCGACGCCCGCGGCGAGATCGTCGAGTGGCAGCGCAACGAGGAGTACCGGCCGTCCCCCGGTATGCTCGGCTGGCCCGAACCGACCGACGACGTGGACGCCGCCATGCAGCTCGCGGCGACCGGTTACGGCCCGTTGGAGGGCGTCGCCCTGGCCGTGGTCACGGCCGAACTGGCCGTGCTGACCGCTCCCGACGGGGGCGCGGTCAGCGCCTGCACTCCGGAGGGCGACCCGGTCGTCCCGGTGTTCACCTCGCCCGACCATCTCCGGCGGGCGGGGGCGCTCGCCCATCGGGTGCTGCCGGTCTCCGAGGCGTTCGCCCTCGTGCCGGAGGGCCAGGACCTCTACCTCAACCCGACGGGCCCCGTCGCCCTGCGGTTGTCCGAGGACGACCTGTCCCGCGCGGTCGACGTACTGGAAGCGGCCGCGGAATCAGCAGCCGAGGAGGAGCAGGACTGATGGCGTCGTTCCAGGAACAGCTCGCGGAGGCCATGGCCGGCCTCGCCGAGCAGACGAAGAAGATCCAGCAGGTCCAGGAGGAGTTGGCGAGGGCCTCCGCCTCGGCGACCTCCAAGGACCGGATGGTGACGGCGTCGGTCAACGCCCACGGGGAGATCGTCTCCTTCAAGTTCCACACCGAGGGCTACCGCACGATGCCGGCGGCCCAGCTCGCCGAGGTGCTGAAGACCACGGTCAACGCGGCGCGCGCGGAGATGAGTTCCAAGGTCAGCGGCACCGTGCGGCCGTTGATGGGCGCGCAGGAGGAGTTGGCGGACGGGTTCTTCGGAGGGGGTGGCAGCGAGTTGGACGACCTGCTCGCCCCCCTGCGCGCGATGCAGCCCGAGGGGCTGACGGAGACGGTGCTCGGCGGTGGGCGCAAGACGTCCGCGAAGCGCGGCGAGGAGGACGAGTTCTATGGCTGACGGCATCCTGTCCGTGCCGGGCGACCTTCCGCGGCGGTTCACCCAGTTCGGCGACATCTCCCGGATCGTCAACGAGCTGGGGACGCTCAACGACCGTATCAACGTGGCCAACCGGACCGCGGGCGGCACGGACGACGTGTACGCGAAGGAGTACCACAAGTTCGTCGACTCGACGGGCAAGGGGCTCACCTACGGCCTCGAAGGGCTTTCCGAGCTGCTCGAAATGGTCGGCATCAGCGGCAACAAGGCCTCGGTCATCCTGAACGACGCCGAGGACGACGCCAACCACATCGCCGCCGGCTGAGCCGGCCGTACTCCGAAGACGCGGCACCACACCATGGCGATCGAGGTTTCCGAAGGGTGGGGGAAACTCCTCAAGACCCTGACCGGGATGCCCTTCCCGCAGGCGAACGAGGACACCCTGCGGCTGGTCAGTGACGAATATCGCCAGATGGCCGAGAAGTTCCAAGAGGTGGAGGAACTTCTGCGGCAGGTCGTCAGCCGCGTCGACGAGGACTTCGAGGGCGAGACGGCGACGAAGTTCGTGGCGTACGCGCGGCAGTTCGTCGAGCGGACCAACGGCAACCAGAGCATTCTCGACAGGGCGCACGAGGACGCCATGAAGCTGTCGAAGAACGCCCACAAGACCGCCGCGGACATCGAGTACACCAAGTGGATGATCTTCGGCCAACTGGCCCTGCTCGTCGCGCAGATAGCCCTGGCCCAGGCGCTCATGCCGGTGACCGCCGGGCTGTCGGAGATCTGGGCGGCCGCGGCGATCTCCGCGTTCCGCGCCATGGCGATGCTGATCCTCAAGTTCCTGCTGGGCCAGATCATCATGCAGACCATCACCGGCCTCGCCGGCGGCCTGCTGCTCGACTCCATCCTCCAGCTCACCCAGATGGGTCGGGGCGACCGTACGGAGTGGAACACGAACTTCACCGCGGACGCGGCCAAGTTCGCGGTCATCGGCGGTGTGCTCGGCGGCCCGTTCGCTCTGCTGGGCGGCGCGTTCGGCAAGCTGCTCGGCACCCTGGGCGGCAAGGCGCTGGGCAAGTTGCTCGGCAACGACGCGGGGAACGTGCTGGCCAAGGGTCTGGCCGGGGGTGGCAAGGGCGCGGGCGGCGCGGGAGCGGGCGCCGGCAAGGGCGCGGGCGGCCTCGGCAGGGGCGCGGGAGCAGGCGCGGGCAAGGGCGCAGGCGGCGCGGGAGCAGGCGCGGGCAAAGGCGCCGGCGGCGCAGGAGCCGGCGCGGGCAAAGGCGCCGGCGGCGCAGGAGCCGGCGCGGGCAAAGGCGCGGGCGGCGCAGGAGCCGGCGCGGGCAAAGGCGCGGGCGCAGGCGCAGGAGCAGGCGCGGGCAAGGGCGCAGGCAGTGCCGGTACGGGGCTCGGCAAGGGGCTCGGGACCGCCGGCGACGTCGGCACCGGTGGCGCGGGCGCGGGTCTCGGCAAGGGCGTCAGCGGCGCGGGCGACGGGGTGGTCGGAGCCGGCGGGCGGACCGGAGCGGGCGCGGCGGGCAACACGATCTCCGAGGGGTCCGCGCGCGAGCTCGGCGAGCGCCTGGGCAACATCATGGGCCGGACCAACGAGTCCCTGAACCACCTGGGGGCGGACGGCGCGCGCGGCGCGGCCGCCGGGGCGGTCGGCCGGGAGGTCGTCAAGGACTTCGCGAACGCCTTCGAGAAGAGCCTCGGGGAGGCCCTCGGCAATGAGACCGCTCGGAACCTGGGCCGCGAGTACGGCGAGGCACTGGTCAAGAACTGGGCCGGCAAGGCCGACTGGCAGGGGCTGACCCACGCGCTGGACGACGCGGTCAAGCCGTTCGCGAAGGAGCTGGGGGAGAACGGCGTACGGGCGCTCTCCCACGACCTGCCCGGCTCGTTCGTCCGGACCGTCGGCGGGAACATGGGCTTCCACATCGGCAACTTCGTCGGCGAGGTCGCCGGCGATTCGGCCCACGCCGTGGTCACCGAGGGCATGTACAACCTGATCTTCGGGCCCGAGCACCAGTTCACGGTCAGCGGCTGGACGGCGGCCGCGGGCGCGGCTGGCGGCGTCCTGGGCCGCGGGGTGGCCTACGGCTTCCAGTCCGTGCACAACATGGTCCAGGGTCCCCCGGCCGCCGCGCCGCCGCGCCCCCCGGCCTTCTCGTCCGACGCCCCGGCCCCGCCGACCGCCGCGCCGAGGCCCAGCACCGAGTCGAGCACGACGGTGCGCGACGGCTCCGACCCGAAGTCCGACACCGACGGCCGCACGCTCACGGACTCCCTTACGGACAGCGCGTCGCTGCGGGGCGACGACGCCTCGGACGGCGACAGCCTGTACTACCTGGACGTGGACGACCTCTCGGACAGCGGGACGCTGTACGGGGGCGACGACGGGGACGGGAACGCCGCCCCGTACGACGTGCCCACGGCGTCCGCCCCCTCCTTCGCCACCAGCTCGGGCGGGTCGGACCTCCCGAGCAACGGCGACGCCCCGAGCAACGGCAGGACCCCCGACGGCGACGGCACCACGACCAACCCGAACGGGGCCACCGGCCCGAACACCACCGACCGCTCCGGCAGCACCGACACCGCCACCGGCTCCCCCGACCCGGTCCCCGTGCCCCCCACGCCCGAGCCCCCCGTGCCGCCGGACGCGCTGTCCGAGACGGACCTGCTGTGGAACAGGCTGCCGGACGTGCCGGACCCGCTGCCTCCCCTGGACCAGGTCCACGAGAACGCGCCGCAGGACCTCGCGGCCCCGGACTCCCCCCTGACGCATCTGCCTCCGCTGCCGGACTCCCCGCTCGGCTCCAAGCCGTCACCGGACGCGGAGCAACTGCTCGCGGACCTCGCGAACCTGCCCCCGCTGCCCGACTCCCCGCTCGGCTCCAAGCCGTCACCGGACGCGGAGCAACTGCTCGCGGACCTCGCGAACCTGCCCCCGCTGCCCGACTCCCCGCTCGGCCCCAAGCCGTCACCGGACGCGGAGCAACTGCTCGCGGACGCGCCCCCGGTCCCCGACACCCCGCTGGGCCCCGTGCTCACGCCGGACGTCGAGCGGCTTCTCTCGGACCTCCCCCCGGTGCCGCGCCACGACCTCACGCAGACGCCGGACGACGGATCGGCGACGACGCCGTCCAGCCGCTCCGGCGACTCGGAGCAGGCGAACCGGGCCCCGAACGACCCCGACCGCCGCCTCCAGGACCGCCTGGACCGGCTCAAGAGCCGGCAGGACTCCGGCGTCTCGGACTCCGACCTCGCCGCCCGGCTGGCGAAGCTGCGCGAGGGCGGCTCCGACGACCACGGCAGGCCCGCACGGGTCGACGAACTCCGGGAGCAGTACCGCGCCGCCCTGGTGGAGGAGGGCCTGGCCCCCTCGAAGTCCGACGCCACGGCGACGGATTCCGACGGCGACGGGGCCGCGCTCCCGCACAGCGTCGCGGGCGGCGCGGCGGCTCCGCCGCGCCCCGTGCCGACCCTCTCCACGGCCCCGAACTCCACCAACGCCCCCGCCGGTTCGCGACCGCACTCCCCCGCGGGCAGGAACCCGGACGGACCCGGCACGCCCTATCCCGACGTCCCGCAGGGTCCTCCCGGCAGCCGGCCGCTCGCCGGGGGCGAGACGGACCTCGACCTGCCCGACGTCCCCCGGCACAGGCCCGGCGCGCAGCCCCACACCGGGGACGCGTCGGACCTGGTGCTCCCGGACGTCCCGCAGGGGCGGCCCGGCGACGTGCCGGACGCGGCGCGGACCGAGAGCGAGGGCGACGGGCAGGCACCGGTCACGGACGACTCGCCGGCCCCTCCCCGTACCGAGTCGCTGGACGAGCTGCCCTTCCGCGACGGCTTCGACGACGGCGACGACCTCGACGCGCTGCTGGCGCGCCTGGAGGAAGCGAGCGCCCTCGCCGACGACCCGCTGCTGCGGGACCTGCCC
Source organism: Streptomyces sp. NPDC041970 (assembly GCF_055588985.1). Taxonomy (NCBI): domain Bacteria; kingdom Bacillati; phylum Actinomycetota; class Actinomycetes; order Kitasatosporales; family Streptomycetaceae; genus Streptomyces; species Streptomyces sp. NPDC041970. The sequence goes on along the minus strand of NZ_JBVJCD010000024.1, from coordinate 19,804 downwards.
GACGTGCCCGAGGCCCTGACCTCCGCCGAGCAGCGCAAGCTGGTCAGGGATGTGCAGCGGGAGACCGACGCCCTGCTGTCGGACGCGCGGCGGGTGGGCGTCGACCAGGAGACGCGGCAGCGGCTGAGCCAGCGGATCCAGGACGACGCACGGGCCGGCCGGCACGCCGAGGCCGCCGAGGGCCTGCGGGAGCTGAGCGACCTCGTCGCCCTGCACGGCCTCGGTGAACGCCTCCAGCAGTTCCGCCGCCACATGGACGGCGGATACGAGCAGCGCGCCGCGCAGTTGGGGATGCGCCGTACGGAGTGGCTGCGCCACGCCCTCGCCATCGAGGAGGCGGCCCTGGGCGGCGACCCGCGGCGTACGACCCAGTTGCTGGACGATTTCGAGCACCGCCTCGGCGCCCTCGGGGCCGAGCTGAGGACCAGCGCCGACAACTCCCCCGAGGCGATGCGCAAGCGGCTCGCCGACAGCCGGTGGGACGACGCCGAGGCGGCGGGCATGGACCGCGAGCGGTTCCTCGCATGGGAGGACCGCCGGGACCGGGCGGCGACCACCGAAGAGTTGCGGGAGGTGCTGGCCGGCTACCAGGCGGAGCTGGAGACGGCGCAGCGGCTCACGACATTGCGGGAGTTGGGGGCGTCCGACAAGGAACTGGCGGCCTGGAAGGCCCGGTTCGAGGGGCCGGAGCGCGGAAGCGACCTGGACGCCCAGTACGAGCGCCGTACGAAGACCCTCAGTGGCGAGGCGGATCTGGCCGCCCTCCAGCAGAGGTTGGACGACCTGGGCGCGGGCGGCCCCCAGCCGGACGCCCCGCAGCCGCCGCCCCCGCCGCGGAACGGCTCCGACGCCGACGACGCCCCCGCCGGCGACCGGTCGGGCGACTCCGACGCGGAGAACGCCCCGGCGTCCCTGGAGGACCGGCTGGAGAAGCTGCACGAGGGCACGGACCACACCGGGCTGTCGCGCGAGGAACAGCAGCAGTGGGCGGACCGGCACGCGCGGGCCGAGGACGACGCGGCGAAGCGGGCCGTCGAGCGGGAACACGCCGAGCGGATGGCGCAAGTGGAGCGCGACCGCCGCCTGACGGCCGTCTCGGAGGGCGGCCCCGAGGGGGCGCGGCGCAGCCCGGAGCGCCGCGCGGCGTGGCAGAGCAGGCTGGACGAGGCCGGGGACGACCCGCAGGCCGTCGACCGGGTCCTCGACGACTACGACGCGGAGACGGCGGAGCTGCGGCGTGAGGGACGGGAGCGCCTGGAGCAGGAACTGCGCGCTCCGGACCGCCTGCGCGACCTCGACCGGCGTATCGACCGCTCGCTCGACAAGCTGCCCGAGGAGACGCGCGCCCAGGCCGCTCGGGACGCCCGTACCCTCGTGGAGCGCCTGCGGAGCCTGGCCGCCGGCTCCGAGGGGGCCGACGCGCCCACGACGGACGACGCCGTGCCGGAGAAGGGCGCGGACGCGCCGGACACCGACCTGGCCGACGCATCCGGCCCCGCGAAGACCGGACCGCCGACCGCCGGGCCGCACCCGGCCCCGGCACCGGCCCCGGCCCCGGCCCCGGCCCCCAAGACCAACGCCGACCAGGGCGCTGGCGACGCGGGGAAGACCCCGCGCCCGACCGGTCCCGAACGGGACCGGCGCGCCCCGGCGGCACCGGGCGAGCAGGTGCTGGAGGCTCCGCGGCAACGGAACGACGCGGCGAAGTCCCAGGAGAAGGACGGCGGCGGCCCCGGACGGGACCGCGACGACCTGCCGTCGTCGGAGCGTCGTCGCGTACGCACGGAGACCGGGGACGACACCCGTACGCCTGTGGATTCCGAACCGGCCGGCGAGGCCCCTCGCATGTCCGATGACGCCTCCGACAAGACCGCCGGGCCGAAGGCCGACGAGCCGTCCGACCACTCGTCGGACGACTCGTCCGACCACTCGTCCGACGACGGGACCGGCCAGGGCGGCGACCGCGACACGGACGCCGCGTCCGACCGGACGACGGACGACGACGCCGATTCCGTGGTCTCCGTCCCCCATGACGCCGCGAGCCCGGCCAAGGAGAGCGACAAGCCGAAGGACGACCCGGCCAAGGAGAGCGACGAGCCGAAGGACGGCCCCGCCAAGGAGAGCGACGAGCCGAAGGACGGCCCCGCCAAGGAGAGCGACGAGCCGAAGGACGACCCCGCCAAGGAGAGCGACGAGCCGAAGGACGACCCGGCCAAGGACGGCCCGGCCGGTGGCGGCGACCAGCCGGCCGGTCCGTCGGACGCGCAGCAGCAGCTCTCGGCCCGTGACAAGGCGCTCAACGCCCTCTCGGCGGACGAGTTCGAGCGGCGGATGTACCGCGTGCGCCGGGACCGCCCGGACCTGACGACCCAGGAGGCCCTGCGCGACGAGGTGTACCGCCGGATCGAGAACCCCGGCGTGAAGGTGGAGAAGGTGGTGGCCCTCGCCCCTCCGCTGCTGAGCGAGGGCGTGGAGCCGCTGCCCGCGCCGCGGTCCGACGCGTTCGTCACGTTCGACGACAACGCGATGCTGCCCACGTCCATGCAGGGGCACGGGCACGGCCGGATCACCCTGCGCGGCGTCGACCGGCTGGCCGACTCCCTCATGATGCGGTGGCGCCTGCACCCCGACGGGCTCGACCAGGTGAAGCTCGTCCTCACCCAGAGCCCGCACACCCTGCTGACCCCGCGCACCTTCGTCCTGCCGACCCTGGACGGCGGCCACCGCGAGATATCCCTCTCGCTGGAGAGCTACGGGAACTGGCGTCGCTTCGCCGAGCCCGCGCCGCTGGCCCCCGAGGACGACGCGACGGAGGCCGTACCGGCGAAGGACGGCGGCAAGGACGCCGCCAAGAACGGGGACGTCCCGACCACGCCGAAGGCGACGGACCCGCAGACGGAGGGCTCCACGACCGCCCCCAAGACCGACGCGCCCGACACCACCGCGCCGAAGACCGGCACGCCGAAGACGACCGGGGCCGCGCCCGACACCTCCACGACCGTGCCGGCCACGACGGACGCGCCCGCGACCGACGCGCCGGCGAAGGACGCGCCGGCGAAGGACGCGCCGGCGAAGGACGCCGCGAAGACCGACGCGCCCGCCACCGACACCTCCGCGAAGGACGCGTCCACGGCCAAGACGAAGACCGAGGCCAAGGCCAAGGCCACCGACGCACCCGTCAAGGTCGAGACCGAACTCCGCACCCGCCCCGGCGCGACGGAGACCAAGACCCTCTCCACCTCCCGTGCCTTCGGGCTGGCGGTCCCGATCGGTCCCGCCGGGACGCCCGTCGGCGCGTTCGGGTCGGTGACCCTCAGCGGGAAGCGCATGGAGGCCGCCTACACGTACACCCAGGAGAACCGCGCCCAGAGCAGCGTGACGGCGGTCGGCAAGGACGGCAGCCACCTCCACGCGAGCGACCTGCACGTCGTCGTCGAGTCGTCGCGCGTCTGGGACAAGAAGGGCCGCGAGCGGCCCGCGAACCAGCAGCAGCCCCGGGCCGCCGACCGGACGCGCTTCCGCATCCAGGACGGCGTCACCTGGCGGGTCCCGGACAGCGTCACCGACCCGGCGATCCCGGACCGGCTGCCCACCGCCTTCACCTTCGCTCCCGGCGCCCGGCCGCACCTGTTCGCACCGCTGAGCGTCAGCACGGAGACCCGGCTGCTGGACTGGGCGCTCAGGAACTTCCCCGAGGCGGTCCCCGGCAGCTTCCTCCGCCGCCAACTGGCCGACCTGTTCGGGGACGAGAGCCTGCGCACCATGATCGCGCAGAGCTCCGGGGAGACGGTGGTCACCGCACCGCTCTTCGCCGGCCTGGGCGGCCGGTCACTGGGCTCCGTCGAGCTGCGGCTGACCCCCATCGACGCCACCCTGGTCCAGGCGTCCGACAAGACCGAGGTCAAGAAGGCCGACGCCCAGCGCTCCACCGGCACCACGGAGAAGAAGAACACCCAGGGCGCCGGGGTCGGGCTCACGGTCGGCCCCCAGTTCTCGCTGCTCCCGACCACGGGCTCCCTGAACCTCCAGGTGGCCGCGGCGGGCGGTCTGACGACCCAGCGCGCGGAGAGCAGCTACAGCGGCAACACGGCCGAGTCCGTGCGGACGCTCAACAGCCGCGGCCACTCGGGGCTCTACGACGTCCGCTTCCGCCTGGAGCTGCGCCGGCAGGGCGGCGCCTGGGAGTCGCCCGCGCCGGTCCCGGCGCAGACGACCGGGCAGACCGGGCAGCAGACCGGCGGGAACCCCCCGGCCGGGAACGGCTCGTTCCTCACCGCCACCGTGCAGCTCCCGCGGGCCGACGCCCGCAGGCTGGCGGGCTGGGACGACGGCATCACGCCCCTGCCGGACGCCGAGGCGCCCCCCGCCCCGGCATACCTGACCCCGTCGAACCCGGCGACGTTCGGCCTGCACGCGGTCGTGGACCTCGCGCCGACCGGCGACACGCAGGCGGCCCAGCCCCACACCTCGCTCGCGGACCACCTGGTCGACCGCATCCAGGAGGGCCTGCACCGGGCCTACCCCGACCTCGTGCTCCCGCCCCGGTCGGACGCCGCGGCCACCGGCGACCGCGGCAGCGACCGGACGTACAACAACGCGGTGCGCAACACCCACCTCCTGCGGCAGGCGCTCACCCGCACCGTGCTGGAGGGCTCGCTCGACCGCCTGACCAGCACCGGACTGCGCATCCAGTTGGAACGGCTCGACACCGTCAACAAGCGGTACGTCGTGGTCACCGTGCGCGCCCGGGCGACGGACCGCCGGTTCATGGGCACCCACCACGACCTGGGCCTGGCCAACAACGTCCTGTCGACCCGCCGCGCGGACAGCGCGACGACCCGGACGCACGGCTGGACGGCCGGGGTCGACGTGGGGCTGACCGGGCTGGAGCGCTTCGGCGGCGCCGGCACCGTCGGCTACCGGTACGGCAAGCAGACCGCCTACGGCATGACGTACGGCCCGACGGTGACCCCGGACGGCGGCCTCACCAGCACCGGGTCGCAGCACCTGTGGTCGTACGACCTGGCCTTCACCGCGGAGGCCACCAGCTTCACCCGGCCGCGCCAGATCGCGCGGACCCTGACCGGCGAACTGCTCAGCACCCGGTGGTTCGTGAAGCAGACCGCCGGGAGCGTCGACGTCCTGAACACCGGGCAGCAGGACGGCGGGGCGGCCGCGCAGGCCCCCGTCACCGGCCGGGTCACCCTCGCCGTGCCCGCGTCGCTGTCCGTGCCGTCCGCCCTGCCCGTCACCCGGCCGGCGACCCTCCCGGCGTTCGTGCCGATGGACCCGGCCACGGCCGAGCTGCTCTCCTCCGGCAAGCCCGTCCCCACCGACGCGTGGACGCCCCACGCGCTCTTCGACGGGCTGCACTCCGTGCAGAGCGTCACCTCGCCCCAGCTCGTGCAGCACCACCTCAAGGAACTGCTCGCCTCCGTCTCCGGCAACTCCTGGGTCTACGGGACCGACGGGACGCCCGCCTCCGGCGCCCTGGCCGAGGCGTTCGCCGTCGGCCGCAACGAGGCGGACTTCAGCGACGCGGCGCAGACGGGCAAGCACGTCAGCGACCTCTTCGGGCGGACGGCCGTCACCGACATCACCGCGTCGGTCAGCGCCTGGCCCGAGATGCGCCGGCCGCGCGTCGTCGCCGTCGTCGACTCCAGCGACCTGGCCCTCTCCCACATCGGTTCGGGCACCAGCGGGGCCGGGCACTCGGTCGCCCAGGTCCGCAGCCACACCTTCTCCCTGCTGGGCGCGTTCCGGGCCAAGCACACCGACGCGTACGAGACGGCGGGCACCTACGGCCTCACCTGGACGCCGTTCCAGCGCACCTCGACCAAAACCGAGGCCGAGACCTTCTCCGCGAACCCGGCGCACACCGTGCAGTACACCGGGCCGATGGCCCTGGTCAGCGCCGACGTGGCCTGGCACCTCGCGGCCCGCTCCCAGCCCTCCGGGCTGCTCCAGGGGCCCATGGAACTGGCGCGCGGGCGGGCGCCGCAGGGCCGGATCGTGGAAATCCCCGACGGCGTGCTCGTATGGGTGCCGCTCGCCGAGGCCAGGAAGGCCGGGCTCTTCGACGACGGCCTCACCCCGCCGCCGGCCTCGCAGCTCTTCAACCCCACCGGCGCGGCCGCCCACGGCACGCTCACGGTCGGCCGCATCGACATGGCCCCGGCGGTCAAGGCCTTCACCGACCGCCTGCTGAAGGCTCTGCCCCAGCACAAGAGCTGGCTCGGCCCCAAGAGCCTGCTCGCCGACCAGCTCGGCGGCCTGGCGCGGCAGATGACCGCGCTGTCCCCGTCCGGTATGCGCGCGCTCCAGACGGGCATGGAGAACGGCGGCGCCTCCCTGCGCCTGGCCCGGAACAAGATCGGCCCGTCCAAGGACGCCAGCCTCACCGTGACCCTGAGCCGGTCCGGCTCCACCCCCGGCGCGCTGCGCCACGACGTGAAGCCCACGATCACCCGGCCCACGTCCACGGCGGAGACCGTCACGGAGAAGCTGGCACGGGGGTACGAGGCCGGGTACCGGGTCGGCGTCATGCCCATGACCCAGAACCAGCCCGTGGTCCGCAACGGCGGCGTCACCTTCGACGACCGGGTCGGGTCCGCCCGTTCGTCCTCCCTGGCCCACGCGGTCACCGACGCCGTCAGCGCCCAGGTGGCCTTCGAGGGGCCGGTGGTCTCCAGCCGTACGACGTTCGACGTCACCTTCACCCTGGAGCTGCCCGACGGCACGGTGGTGACGCACACGTACCCGGTCGGCGACGCCGAGGTGGTGCTGCCCCTGAGCCTCGCCCGACCGGAGACGACCGCGCAGCCGGCCACCGCCCCGCGGCAGGCGCCCGGGCAGACGGCGCGCCCGATGCTGCTCCCGCCGGACCAGCAGCAGGCCATGGCGCTGCGGGAGCGCGGCACGGCGGGCAAGAAGCTGTTCGCCGCCGGCCCGGAGAGCGTCGTCGTCACCACGGTCGGCGGCATCACCGCCCTGCGGGACGCCGCCGCGTACGCCGTCGACGTCGCCGTCAAGGGGCGCGGCGCCAAGGGCGGCCCCGCCACGGCCATGCCCACCGACAGCCGGGGCCGCTACGTGCGGAAGACCGCGCTGACGAAGCCCGGCACCCCGGCCGGCGAGGCCCTGAAGGGAGGCGTCAGCACCGACGTGCTGAGCGCCTACCTGCCGCAGATGATCCGCGACAGCCTGACCGTCACGCTGCACGACACCGCCTCGACGGTCGGCGGGACGGACGCGACCCTGAAGATCACCGCGGACGTCGACCTGTCCCAGGCCCGCCTGCTGGCGGTGGACCCGCAGGCGGGGCTCGGCGGCAGCCGGCGGACCTCGGACAACGACACGTACACGGGCGACACGACCGACTCCCACACGCCCGGCATCACCGCGGGTCCGGGCTTCCACGCACAGCCCGTGGTCCAGTCCACGGCGGCCGTGCCGGGCTGGGCGGACTCGGACGCGGCGGGCGGCGCGGCCGACCGCAGGACCTCCGCCCTGACCACGCTCAAGCCCTTCGCCGGGGGCGCGGTGCTCATCCAGGCGCCGCTGCACGTGGTCCAGACGGCGAAGGCCACCCACCGCATCGGGGACCTCCCGTTCGTCCCCTCCGCGTTCCAGTCCGGCTCCCGGACGCCGGCCACCGTCGAGCACACCGTGCGGGACGGCGTGACCATGTGGGTGTCGTTCGACGTCGCCCGCGAGCACGGACTGCTGCCCCCCGAGGTCGAGGCCGCCGCGGACGTCGTCAAGGCGCAGACCAAGAAGTACACCGCGGCCGCCCAGAAGGCAGAGGCGACCGAGCGGCGCCTGCGCGCGCTCGACGCCGAGGTCTCCTCCTCCCGGACGGAGCTCCAGCACCTGCTGGAGACCGCGGAGTCCAGCGCCGCGGACGTGGCCGCGGCGCGGCAGCGGCTGGCCTCGGCCCGCACCCGGTACGCCGAGGCCCACCAGGACCTGGTCAACCACCGCCGCGACCTCGCCACCGCCGAGGGGCGCCTCGCGGGGGCCTCCGAGGCGGCCTGGAAGGCGGTCGAGTACTACACGATCACCGGCGACCGCCCCTCCGGCACGCCGCCGGTCCCGTGGACCGAGCCGCCCGCGACCACGACCACGACCACAGGCGAGGCGCCCGACACGGTCACCGGCTACCCGCCGCTCGCCGACCTCCTCGACGGCGCGGAGCCCCACGCGGCCCCCGCCGACGACCTCGCCGGGCCGTCGCACCTGTTCACGCCGGAGGACGTCCACGCCCGCACGGAGTTCTGGCTGCACGACACGGCGCCGCTGTCGGAGACGGACGCCGTACGCCGGGAACAGGCCAAGGCGGCGGGTTGGGCGCAGCGCCTGCGGACGGCGGACGCCGCCTACCGGGCGTCGCTGGAGACCGTCCGGGCCGCCCGGAACGACCTGGACGCCGCCCAGCTCCGGGAGGCCCGAGCGCGGAAGGCGACCTCGGGGCGGTTCGACGCGGTCGACACCGCCGTCCGCGACGCGCGGTCGGCGTACGACAAGGCGGTGGCGGACCTCACCGCGCACTACCGCGAACTCGGCCTGGTGCAGACGAACTTCTCGGCGGTGGACGCGGCGGCGCGGCACGCGCAGACCCAAGCGCAGGCGCAGACCCAAGCCCAGGCCCAAGCGCAGACACAGGCACAGGCGCAGACCCAGGCGCAGGCACAGACCCAAGCGCAGGCGCAGCCCCAGGTCCAAGCGCAGGCCCAGAGCCAGACCCAGGCCCAGCCCCGGACCACCGCCCCGCGGACCGAGGGCAGCGCCCCCCTGGTCGTCGCCCCCTGGCACCCCGTGCCGGAACCCGAGGGCTACGTCCGGCCGGCCGACGCGACCACCGCCCCGGACCCGTACACCTCCCAGGGCGAGGACGCCGAGGGGCGGCCGGTCTCCCTGAAGTCGCCGGACGGCCGTGTCCTCGAACTCCTGGACCCGCCGTCCACGGGGCCCGTGCACGTCGATCTCGGCACGAGCTTCCACCGGGCCCTCCTCGACGCGGTCCGGCGCGCCCATCCGGGGCTCCTCGCCGAGTTGGGGCTCCACGCGCGGGGCCGGGACCTCTCCGCCGCCGACGTCCAGCACCTCAAGCAGCGCCTGGCCGACCGCCTGGCGGCGGACCGCGACGAGCTCGCCCCGTTCCTCGCGATCGACCCCCAAGAGCGGTTCACCGCACGGGAGCTGGCCGACGCCGGCATCGTGCTCAGCCCGGCGGAGGCCGCCGAGCACACCGCCTCGCGCCACCGCCTCCCGGACACCGTGGCCGCCCGGCTGACCGTCGACCAGCGCATGGAGCTGGCCCGGACCACCCTGCTGCGCTCCGGGGACCAGCAGATCGGCGACCGCAAGGACGCGGGCTGGAACCACTCCGCCGGAGACCTGGCCGCCCTGCTCGCGGCCCGCGTCCTCGGCGTGCCGGTCACCGTGGTCCAGTCGGACCTGAACCACCTGACGTTCGTCCCTCCCGGCACGGACGCGGCGGCGGGCGCCCGGTCGGACGTGGTGCTGCACCGCGCGGACGACCGGTACCGGCTGGCCGTGCCCTCCGCCACGGACGACCTGCTGCTCAACGCCGACACGGAGGACGCCCCGCAGAACTCCTCCAAGATCACCGAGCACCCGGTCCAGTCCGAGATCACCGAGCACCCGGTCCAGTCCGAGATCACCGAGCACCCGGTCCAGCCGGTCCCCGAGCAGAGCGTCTTGGCCGCGCGGCTCCTCAAGGAGCGCGGTGAAGGCGCGACCTACTACTTCGGCGCCGGCACCGGCCAGGACGCCACGGTGCCCAAGCAGCTCAACTTCATCTGGCTGGGCGGAGAACTCAAGGACGACGCCCTCAACAACATCACGGCGTGGGCGGACAAGGCGCAGACGTCGCAGTGGAAGCTGAAGATCTGGACGGACGACGGCGGCCGGCAGGCCAATGAGGCGTTCCTGCAGAAGATGGAGACCGCGGGCGTCCTGGAGCACGGCCACGTCGACAGCCTGTTCACCAGCGACAAGAAGGGCGGCCTGTTCACCAAGAGCAAGAAGACGGACGAGGCGGCGCAGATCCCCTCCAGGGTGAAGAAGCTGTTCGACACCGCCCTCAAGGAGAGCAGTTACGCGATGGCCTCCGACGTCGCCCGCTACGCCCTCCTCTACCAGCACGGCGGGGTCTACCTCGACGTCGACCTCGGTCCGGGCGAGGTAGTGCTGCGTCCCGAGGGCGTGCGGATGCCGCAGGGTGACGACACCCTGCCGATGTTCGGACCTCTGCTCCAGGACGAGGGCAGCGTGCGCAAGGCTCTCCGCCTCCCGGAGACCGCGCCCAAGCCCTCCCAGGAGCAAATCCATCAGGCCGCCGTGAACGTCTACGGGCAGGGGGAGTTCGGCAACCACTTCATCGTCGCGCACCCCCGCAGCCGCTTCCTGAGACAGGTTCTCGACAACCTGCCGGACGCCACCGTCAAGGACAAGCTGGCCAAGGGCCTCCTCCTGGCGGCCATGCAGTCGAAGAACGTGGCCGGCTACACAGGCCCGAACTTCCTCGTGCGGCAGTTCGACGAGCACGCCAAGAACTTCCCGCCCGCGATTCCGGGGACCGCGAAGAAGGGCGCCCTGGCGCCGCCGCCCAACAAGTACCGCGTTCCGTTGGACAAGTGGGCGGACTGGACGCGTCTGGAATGGGTGACCCCCGAGAGCGAGAACCAGGAGGCCCCAGCGACGGCATCCGCCCCGGCCCGAAAGGCGACGCTGACCAAACGCCTGGGCGACTCCGTAAAGAATCTGAAGGGGTCCATCCGGTGGGGCAGCGGCAGGTCCGGCTCGAGCAGCGGTCTGCTGTCGAACGACGGGACCCTGCTGGCCGGCTTCGACCCGGTGGTCGACGGGCTGGAGCAGCCCGGCGGCGCGCCGAAGGACGAACTCGTCGGCAGGGACGGCCGGAAGGTCTCCTACGAGGAGATGCGGCGGAGCCTGCGGACCATCAAGGACGCCAAGGGCGAGGTCATCGGATACGCGTCGCACAGTGACAAGGACTGGGCGCCGCGCCGGGACTTCTACGCGAACTACCGGGCCGACCAGACCTCCTACCGGGCCTACCGGGCGGCGGGCGAGAAGACGTTCGTCCCCGTGCCCGAGGACGCGGCGGCACCCCGCACCGTGCCCTGGCGGGCCGGCGCCGGCGCCGGGGCCCCGACCGGGCAGCAGACGCCCAAGCCGATCTTCTTCGACGCCCACGGCTCCCAGCACGGCGTCAAGCTCCACGTGGACGGCGGCCTCCCCCTGGAGGTGGACGGCGCCCAGTTCGCGCGGTTCATGGAAACGCTCACGGACCCGGACCAGCCCCCCGCCCCGGTGGTCCTCGTGGCCTGCGACACCGCGGCCACCCGCGCCACGGACGGCGGGAGCGTCATCAAGGACGCCGCACGGGCGGTGCCGGGGCGCCGCTGGTACGCCCCCGACGTCGCGGTCGGCCACGCGATGCCGCCGGCCGGAGCCGCGGGCGGGGCCACCGGCGTACTGGCCCTGCTCCAGGACCGGACGACCGGACGCCAGGGCCAGTGGGTGACCGCGTTCGAGACCGACGCACTGGACGCCCTGCTCAAGCAGGGAGCCGAGGACGGCGACGCGGTCGCCGGCGGCGTGACGAAGCCTCTGAACGGCCCCGACCCGCTGCGGAGCCCGGACGAGCTGCTGACGAACCAGCCGCCCGCCGGACCGTCGCCCGTGGCGGAGGCGACCGGCGTGTCCCACGCGGCCCCCCAGGACGCGTCCACGTCGTCCAGGCAAGCGGACGAAGAGGTCGCGCTGAAAGCGAGAGAGGACTTCCACCAGCAGAGGGAAGAACTCTGGAACCGGATCAACGGCATCAGGCCGTTGGCCGGGAACGAGGAGTTCCGTCAGGGCGTGGCTTCCTGGCTGAGGACCGTCGAGGCGGACCTGGACATGGCCCTGGCCGGGCACAAGGGCAGGAACGAGGTCGACCGGTCCGCCGTCGCCGCGATCATGAAGGGCTTCCAGTCCGATGAGGTGCTGGGCCACCAACTGAACTACATGTGGTTCATCCAGCAGCAGGACACAGCGGGGTTCGGGGACATTGTGGCGACGCGCGCCGCGGCCGCGGCCGAACACGGCCAGATCTGGTCGAAGATGGGCGCGGCCGAAGCGGTCAGCGCAGGCTACGTCGGAGCCGGCGTGACCTTGGAATCGTCGGTCCAGGGCTACATCTTCAACGGCCTCGCCTTCGGGCTCCCCCGCTGGGACGACTCCCCGACCATGGGCGAACTGTGGCACCAGTTGTCCCGTACCTACGCCCAGGGCCTCACGCACCGGGTCACCGCGCACGTGCTGGACGGAATCCACGACAGCAGCGTCCTCACCACCACGGAGTGGCCCGAGGCCAAGAAGCGGATCGAAGAGGGCAGGATCGGCAGCCTGGACGTCCTCGTCTACACGGCGGCTCCCGGTGAGACGCGCAACGGGCTGAAGCACGTGAAGACGTACACGGTGCGGACCCAGGCAGACTTCGACAACCTCCCCAGGGTGCCCGACACCGACGAATGGAGGACGAAGCAGCGGAAGATCGACGAGGAGCAGAAGCGGGCACTGGACGAGGTCTACGAACGCGACCTCCAGGTCATCCTCTTCAACTCCTATGTGAAGGACGCCTTCGGTACGCAGGGCGGCGAGGACAGAACCCGCTTCCGCCCCATGCGCACACGGGTCAACTCCCTGAGCGACGACCCGGCGGCACGCCAGGCCGACGACGGCCCCGTCGCACAGCGGGGCGGCGCGCGGGCCCCGGCGGACGACGGGGTGGAGACGGACGCCGCTTCGCCCCCCGCCCCGCGGACGGAAGCGGAGCCGCACACCGTCTCGTTCTCGGACATGATCTTCGCCACCCTCAACTCCGCCTCGTCCAGCAGCGCGGAGCAGGCGGTCGCCGACCACCTGGCTCCGAGCGACGCGGAGACCGAGCAGACGGAACCCGCGCCACCCGCGCAGGCCGAGGCGCCCGTCGTCCAGCCGGCCCTCGGACGACCGCTGAACATCACCTTCAAGGAGGGCGACGGAGCCGGCGCGACCCTGCGGGAGCTGGGCGCCGACGACGCCCAGGGGGTGCGCGCGTACATCATCACCTCGCATGTCAAGAGGGACTACGACGCGATGCGGCTCATGCTGCACCGGTTGGAGGCGTTGACCCCTCCGCCGCCCTACCTGGCGGATCTGCGGGCGCTCGAGACCGAGTTGATGGCGTCCATCGACGCCGCTCCCCCCGTCCCGAGGCAGCTCCACTTCATCTGGCTCGGCAAGGACCTCCCCGCGGCCGCGCTGACGAACATCACCCTGTGGGCCGCCAAGGCCCACAAGGCCAACTGGACGGTGAACCTGTGGACGGACTCCCGGACGAAGCTGAGCCCCACGACGCTGTTGAAGATCAAGTTCACGAGGGGGCTCATACGGATGCCGCTCGAGCCCGTCATCCATGGGGACCTCAAGGACGCCTTCGAGATCGCCACCGACCCCGCGGGCGACGTCCAGGCGTATCCGTTCGCCTCCGACCTGGCGCGGTACAGCATCCTGAAGGAGCACGGCGGGGTGTACGCCGACGTGGACCTGGGCCCCGGAAGCTTCGAGTTCTCGGCCCAGGAAGCCCCCCGGCTCCGGCAGAACGACGTGCCGGTGCTCGGCCCGCTCCTCCGTGACCAGAAGGGGCTGGACGCGGTCCTCAAGGAGGTCGCGGCGGAGGATGGCGCCACCCAGGCGACGACGGCCGAGGAGCGGGTCCGCCGAGCGGTCGACCACCTGCTCGACACCGGCGGTTACGGCAACCACTTCATCGTCGCGCAGAAGGACGCGTCCTTCATCGACCGGCTCATCAAGAAGGTCGTCGACAGACTCCCCCTGCTCACGGACGCCGAGGAGATGAAGTACGCGGGCGCGGCGGCCTCGGGGCCGTTCCCCCTGCTCCAGGTGCTCAGCGATCACCTGCTCAAGGAGTTCGGGGTGGAGGCCCCGGCGCGCGGCGAGTTCGCCTACTTCCAGGGCCAGGGGAGGCGCTTCCACGAAACCCTGGACTGGCTGACGCCCGAGAGCGAGAACCAGGCCTACGAGCAGCCGTGACGCCACGTCATATTGCTCGGCGCAGGGGGGAACCGAACCCGCCCCGCGGCAATCGAAGAGGACGAAGAGAGTCCATGGCAGGGAAAGAGGGGCGATCCGTGAAGCAACAGCGGTCCAGCGGGGAGAGTGAGCCCGGCGACGGCCGGGGCGCGGCCTCGGGGGAGACGGCTCCGGACGGCGCGCAGGGCGCGGGTCCGGGGAGCATAGGCGCTCCGTCCGCGCCGTCGTCCCGGACGGCGACGCAGGGCGGGGACACGTCGGTGACCGGCGACGGGGACGGCGGCGCCCGGACGCCGACCTCGTCCGCCTCCGGCCCGGCGGAGGCCGGGGAGCGGGCGGCCGGGGCCCCGGCGTCGGCGCACGCGGTCGGGGTCTCCATCGGCAGGACCACCGCCGAGCCCGAGAGCGGGCCGGACGGCGAGGAAACGGCGGTCGCCCGCGACGAGGCGGCTCCGGCGTCCGGCACGGCCTCGGTGGCCGCCACCACCACCGCCGCCACGGCCGCGGCGGACGACGCCTCCGCGGCCCCTTCCGGCGCGACGGAGACCGCCGCCGCGCCGAGCACGCCGCCGTCCGCCGCGTCCGGGACGACGGCTTCCGCGGAGGCGGCGGCCGCGGCCGCCGCCTCCACCGGGAGCGCGGCCGAACCGGCCGCCGCCGCCACGGCCGGTGCCGCCACCACCGCCACGGCCACCGTCTCCGCCACGGCGTCGGCCGGCCCGCCCGGCAGCGCCACGGCCACGGAGGGCGGGGCCCCGGAGCGCCCCGGCCGGGTCTCGCGCCCCATGGTGGTGGCGGCCGCCTTCGCCGGAGCGCTGCTCCTCGGCGCGCCGTTCGTCGTGGCGGGGGCCCAGGGGGACGAGGCCGGGCCGGAGCGCCGCGAGGCGGCTGCGGCGTGGAAGGAGGCGGGCCAGGAGGGCGGTTACGTCCCCGGCACCGACCCCGACCGCCCCCAGGGCGTACGGCCCGTCGGCGGCGGCAAGTCGGGGGCCGGCGCCACCGCGCCCCGCGGCGACAAGGGCCCCGCCAACCACGTGCGCGCGGACGCCGGCGGCGAGCGCAGGCCCGCGGAGACGAAGGACGGGAAGAAGCCCGCGAACGGGTCGACCGAGGTCGGGACCAAGGGCGCCAAGGACACCAGGACCCCCGGCGGCACGCGGGACGGCGCCAAGGACAGCACCGCGGGAGCGCCCGGCACGGCGGACAAGAGCGGTTCCGGCGCCAAGCCCCCCGCCGACACCGGCTCGAAGACCCCGACGAAGGCCCCCGCGGCCGACTCGGCGCCCAAGTCGACGCCCACCGTGGTGTACAGCGGCGTGTCCGGACCGGAGTGCCCCACCCAGCGCTTCCAGAAGTCGGGTTACTACAGCGACGGCAAGGAGGGGTGGGCCACCCACAGCGGCGGCTTCGGTGGTTACGGCTGTGCGGGGAAGTACCTGTCCATGCCCATGTCCGGCTACTCCTCCAAGGACTCGGGCGGATCGGCGACCTGGCTGTTCGACCTGCCGGCCAGCGCCCGCAAGTGCAGCATCTCCGTTCATGTGCCGGGCAGTTCCAACATCGTGCGGGTCGGCGGCAACCCGAGCTACTACACCGTGTACGACCGCTTCCTGCCCCGGACGAGCAACCTGGTCGGCTCCTACTACGTCAACCAGCAGAACCGCAAGGGCACGTGGTACAACGTGCCGGGCACCTTCCCGGTCGACGCCAAGAAGCTCTCCGTACGGCTGCACGACCGGGGCCAGGACAGCAACTACGAGCACCACGCGATCTCCGCGCTCAAGGTGACCTGCACCGGCTGAGCAGCCGGTACGGGCGCCCCGGAGAACCCGGCCGGCGGTCCGGCCCGCCCGCGCCCCTCCCCCGTGCACACGGCGGAGGGGCCGCGGGCGGGCCGGGCCCCGGCACCCACCTGGAACGACCAGCCAGAACCACGGAAGACGGAGCGGAACATGCACGGCGCGTCCGGTCGGATCGACACGTCCACGGCCCACTCGGCGCGGGTGTACGACTACATCCTCGGCGGCAAGGACCACTACCCCGTGGACGCGGAGGCCGGTGACGCCATGTGCCGGCACTGGCCGGCGCTGCCCGTCCACATGAAGGAGAACCGGCGGTTCATGCACCGGGCCGGCCGCTATCTGGCGCGGGAGCGGGGCATCCGCCAGTACCTGGACATCGGGACGGGGCTGCCGACCGCTCCCAACCTCCACGAGGTGGTCCAGCGCGAGATCCCGTCCTCCCACGTGGTGTACGTCGACAACGACCCGATCGTCCTCGCCCACGCCCGCGCCCTCCTCCAGAGCTCGCCGGAGGGGGCGACCGCGTACGTGGACGCCGACATGCACGACCCCGACGCCATCCTGGACAGCGAGCAGTTCCGCTCCCTGATCGATCTCGGCGAGCCGGTCGGGTTGATGATCATCGGAATTCTGCACTTCATCCTGGAGCCGGACGACCGGCACCTGGTGCGGCGACTCCTGGACCCCCTGCCGTCGGGCAGCCATCTCGCCATGACCGTCGGCACGGCGGACTTCGCACCGGCGGAGGTCGGCCGGGTGGCCGAGGAGTACGAGCGCCAGGGGATGCCCATGGTCCTGCGCGACCTGGCCACGGCCACCTCGCTCTTCGACGGGCTGGAGCTGGTCGGCCCCGGCGTGGCGCAGGTCCACAAGTGGCGGCCCGGTCCCGAGCAGGCCGGCATCGACGACGGGGCCATCGCCATGTACGGAGCGGTGGCGCGCAAGCCCTGACCGCGCCCCTTGCGGCGACGGCCCTTGGGCGGTCAGGCCCTCCAGCAGGGCGGTGAAGACTCCGGCGCAGGAGCAGGAGGGCTGATCTGTCGCTGGTCAACTTGGACTCCACCACGGTCCCGCCAGAGGCGGAAGCGTCTGTGGACGGTGGCCCAGGGCCTCACTCGGCCGGCGTCTCCCGCCAGTGATGACTGGAGCGGAACCGCCGGATCACGCCTTCGACCTGCTTACTCAACCGCTCCGGGTACGGGCCGTATCCACCGATCGGCAGATCAGGAGCGGCCGGACGGGTGTCGGGAGCCGGCGGCGGCAGACCACGATGCGCACGGTCCCGGTTCACTCGGGCAAGGCTGCGCACCGCAACACCACCTCGTGCGGGCGGGTCGCGCCATTTCCCGTGGCCTGCCGTGCTTTTCGAACTCCACCGCGTGCTGGTTGAAACATCATCGACGGACGGCTGCGACCTTCGGCGGCGAGTCTTGTCCAGCAGCGGCGCAGGGGGAGTCGTCTCCTGTCTGCCGCCTGTGTGAGGAGGCGCCGGCACGACGAGATGTCTGCTGGGTCGCTTCCATGACAGACGAAGTCGCCGTTTCCCACCGAAGAGGTGCAGATCATCTTGCGGTATGTGACCGTCCCATCGATTGCCGTCGGAATCAGCGTCGCCGCCTCGCTGATGTCCCTGGCAGCCGTTCCCGCCGCTGCGGCTCCAAGTGCCACCCCGGAACGCGTGAAGTGGGAGCTCTGCCGGGACGCGGCGGCGGACTGGAATCGCGACGACAGCCGCAGCGAATGCGCGCTCATTCCCGTTCCGGTGGACTACGCCAAGCCTGCGGGCAGGAAGATCACCATCGCGGTGAGCAGGATCAAGGCCACCGGAAAGCGCACGGGGGCCCTGTTCGGCAACCCCGGGGGACCCGGCCTGGCCGGCACGCCGTCCCCGTACGGTCTGCTCAGCAGCCGGCTGGCGCCGATGAACAAGGAATGGGACTTCATCGGTATCGATACGCGGGGTACGGGCTACAGCGCCCAGATCTCCTGCGACACGCCCGATTTCCGGGAGGGGGAGAGCGAGAGGGAGGCCTTCGAGCGTGAGGCGGACGCGAAGCGCCAATGCATCGCCAAGGACCGGGAGCTGGCGCTCTCCATCAGCATGGAAAACGCGTCCCGAGACATGGACCGCGTCCGGCAGGTGCTGGGCTTCCGCACGATGAACTTCTACGGCAATTCCGGCGGAACGGCGCTGGGCGCGGTCTACCGCTCCATGTTCGACAGCCGTGTCGACCGGATGTGGCTGGACTCGATCATGTCCCCGGTCGGCCAGAACGCAGCGGTCACCGCAGAGGTCGCGCACTACCATGCCGGGTACCGGCAGTTCTTCGCATGGCTGGCCGGCAAGGATGCGACGTACCACTTCGGGAACTCGCCCAAGAAGGTCGAATCCGCGCTGAAGGCGTTGCAGACGAAGGTGGGAAGGGACGAGTTCGCCACCTTCCTCGACCCCAACCTGGAAGCCATACCGGACCGGTGGGAGCGATCCGCCGCAAAGCTGCTGGAACTGCGGAATGAGGGGGCAGGCAAGGCCGTCCCCCAGCAGAAGGACGGGAAGCGGAAGTCCTTCGGCCTCGGAGAGATGGGGCACAATTACGGTTTCACCCATGACGCCTTCATGTGCAATGCGAGCGCCGACGGCCGGACCTATGCCGATCTCGTCAGGATGAGGAAGGAGCGGCAGGCGAAGTACCCGTTCTCTGCGGACTTCAACGACCAGCCCATCACGTACTGCGCCGGCTGGCCGGCGGGCAAGCCGTGGGACCTGAAGCCCGGCAAGAGCCGACTGCAGATGTCCGGCCACGAGTTCGAAACCGTCACACCCTACGTGTGGGCGAAGATGATGCACAAGAAGATCGGCGGATCGCTGCTGACCGTCACGGATGCGACGCATTCCACCATGAAGTCCAACGAACTCGCATGTGGCTCCAAGGTGGTGGACTTCTTCCGGGACGGCACGCCGGCGAAGGGGAGCTGCCCCGGTTTCCCCGCCGAGGAGACCGGTCCCCCCGGACCTGCCGGCAATCTGGCGGGGACCGTGAAGCTCCCGAACTGCTCCGCTTCGCTGGTCCGCCCCCGCACCGCCCGCGACGAGGACAAGGCGCTGCTGCTCACGAACGGGCACTGCCACCCCGAGGGACGGCCGAAGCCGGGTGAGGTGATCACCGGACCGGGCGCCCCGATCGAAGGCAGCGTGATGAGCCCGGCGGGCCGCGAACTCGGGCCGGTGACGGGGCGGGTCGTCTACGCGACGATGACCGGAACCGACATCGCGCTGGCAGAGCTGGATGCCACGTACGCGGACATCCGGCAGAAGTACGGGATCGAGGCGTTCCCGTTGGCTTCGACCGGCCCTGTCGCCGGGCAGGGGATCAAGGTGGCGTCGAGTCACCTGGAGAGTGTCTGGTCGTGCCGGGCCGAGGCCGTGGTTCCGACGCTCAAGGAAGGCGACTACACATCGACCCATGCGATCCGGTACGCGAAGGAGTGCAACACTCAGCCTGGCAGCTCGGGTTCAGCCGTCGTCGATACCGAGACCGGGGAGCTCGTCGCGGTGAACAGCACCAGCAACCGTGACGGCGGGACGTGCGAACTGAACAATCCGTGCGAGATCGACGAGACGGGCACCACGGTCCACCGGGGACGCGGATACGCCACCCAGACCGCGGCGATCACCGGATGCATCGGCGCCGGCAACACCGTCGACCTCGAGCGCCAGGGATGCACCCTGCCCAAGCCCTGACCCGATCCGGTCCCCTCCCGGGGGGGGGGGGGGCGGGGGGGGGGGGGGGGAGGGGAGAGGAGGGGGGGGGGGGGGGGGGGGGGAGGGGGGATCCTAACCGGCTTTGTGTTGCGGCGAGACACCACCAGCCCGA
>NZ_JBVJCD010000023.1:4343-89881 GCF_055588985.1 Streptomyces sp. NPDC041970 | reverse complement strand
AGACGAGCGACCACCCTCCGATGGGGGGGGGCGCCTCCTATCCCCCCCCCCCCCCCCCCGCGCCGGCCGGATCGCGCCTCCCCGCGCCCGGCCGGCGCAAGGGCGGACCCGACCGTCCGCAGGAGGGGGAAGCCTGCTCCCTCCGGTGCCCGTGCCAGGCCCGACCGAGCGGAATGGACGATGGACATGACGGGTTGCCCCTACATCCTGGACGTCACCGGAAGCGACCTGGCCGGTGAGGGGGCGATGCTGCGCGAGCGGGGCCCGGCCGTCCAGGTCGAGCTGCCCGGCGGAGTCCTCGCCTGGGCCGTCGTCCGCACGGACCAGGTGAAGCGGCTGCTGACCGATCCGCGGGTGTCGCGGGACGCGGGGCGGCACTGGCCGGCGTTCGCCGAGGGGCGCGTCACCGAGGACTGGCCGCTGTACCCGTGGGTGGCCAACGAGAACATGTTCTTCACGTACGGCGAGCGGCACGCCCGGCTGCGGCGCCTGGTGGCGGGAGCCTTCACCGTACGGCGGACCGAGGAGCTGCGGCCCCGCGTCGAGCACGTCGTCACCGAGCTGCTGGACGATCTGGGGTCAGGGCCGGCCGGAGAGGTGGTCGACCTGCGGTCCCGGTTCGCGGAAGCGCTGTCCATGCGGGTGATCTGCGAACTGTTCGGTGTCGCGGAGGACCGCAGGGACGCTCTGTGCGCCGCGACGCAAACGGTGTTCAGCACCTCGGGCACGGCGGCGGAGATGGCCGCGGCCCAGACGACGGTGTTCGCCCTGCTCACCGAACTGGTCACCGCCAGGTCGCAGGCTCCCGGGGCCGATCTCACCTCCGCCCTGATCGACGTGCGCGACCGGGGCGAAAGGCTGAGCGAGGAGGAGCTGCTGGGGACGCTCTACCTCATGATCGCGGCAGGGCGGGAGTCCACGGCCACCCTGGTCACCAACGCCCTCGGCGCGCTGCTGACCCGTCCCGAGCAGGTGGAACACGCGCGTACCGGCCGCGCGCGGTGGGACGACGTCGTCGCCGAGACCATGCGGACCCACAATCCCGGAGCCTTCTCCCCGATGCGCTTCGCCGTGGAGGACATCGACCTGGACGGCGTCCTCATCAAGAAGGGGGACCCCATCCTCGTCTCGTTCGCCGCGGGCGGGCTCGACCCGGAGCAGCACGGTGAGGACGCCGCCGTGTTCGACGTCCTGCGGGGCGGGCGGCACGACAACCTGGGGTTCGGGTACGGCGTTCACCGCTGTCTGGGCGCCCCGCTGGCGACCCTGGAGACCGGCATCGCCCTGGCCGCGTTCTTCGAGCGGTTCCCGGACGCGGCGCCGGACGTGCCGGTGGACAGGTTGCGGCCGCTGGGCTCCTTCATCCTCAACGGGTACGGCACGCTCCCGGTCGTCCTGCGGCCCGCCGGTTCCTGAGGCCGCCGCCGTACGGCGGCGGCCCCCGATCGTCCTGACGGAGTGCGGGCTCCGTCAGCCGAGTTCGTCGAGGAAGTCCAGGATGTGCCCGAACACGTCCAGTGCCGCGCCCCGCCCGACGAACGCGTCGAAGTGGCCGTAGCCGGGGATCTCCGCGTAGCGCACGTCCAGTTGCGGCTGCCGGGCGGTCAGGACCTCGTGGCAGAGCTTCTGGGAGTCCAGCCACATGCCGTTCTCGCTGCCGGAGATCAGCAGCACGGGGCAGTCGATCCGGTCGGCGCGGTCCAGGGCGTTCTCGGGCAGGGCCCGGTAGCGGTCGTCGCCGTGGTTCCAGCGCACCACGCTGCGGGCCAGGGCGACCCGCCGCAGATGCGGCAGTATCCACAGCGGCGCGGGGCCGAGGAGCTGGGCCAGCCGGTCGTGGGTGGCGTCGGACAGGTTGTCGTGCACGTACAGCGAAGCGCCCACGCCCCAGGCCGAGTTGCACAGGATCTGACAGGTCGGATCGGGGCAGTCGGCCCCTCGGGACGCCAGGGCGAACAGCGGGGTGTAGCGCGACCAGAAGCCGACCTTGCGGAAGTCCACCGGGATGTGGTCGAAGCGGGAGCGGAACAGCTCGCCTGCCATCGTCATCTTCAGCGAGGTCCGGGCGGCCAGCTTGGGCGTCAGGAACACCCCTTGCGCCACCACCCCCGCGAGCCCTGGCACCAGACCGGCGGCCATGCTCATCGACAGCGAGAGCGCGCCGATGCAGTGCGCCACGGCGAACAGCGGCCGGTCGCCGATCTCCCGGCGGACGTGCGCCACGGCCGTCGGGATGTCGTACAGGGCGACGTCGTCGTACGTGTACCGGTGGCCGGTCTCGTTCCACGGCAGCCGGCAGCTCCCCCGCCAGTCGAGCAGCCACGGTTCGTACCCCCCGTCGAGCAGCGCTTCCACCAGGTTGCGGGTCTCGGGCAGCAGGAACATGTCCGAGGAGGCCGTGTGGCCGTGCAGGAGCAGCACCGCGGGCCGGTCCGCGGGGCCGGGGGCGCGGACCCGGGTGAGCCCCAGTCGCAGGCCGTCGCCCGCCCTGAAGGGGATCTCCTCGATCTCCGCGCCGTCGAGGCGCGCGTACAGGGGCCGCAGGGTCATCGCTTGCGCTCCGTCAGGGTCGGGTTACGGCGTAGGTCGAGCAGGTCCGCGCCGGCCCGGGCGAACGGGCCGATCATCCCGCGGCCGATCTCCAGGCCGAACCAGGCGAGCCAGGTCATCTTCGCGAGCCGCTTCTCCTGGCCGGAGAGGCGTGGATCGACCCGGATGCCGTCGACCTGTTCCCGCAGGTAGCTGTCGCCGGGTACGACGATCTCGCCCCGCACCGTCGCCGGCTCGCCCTCGCGGCCGAGTTCCACGCTCAGCGCGCGGGCCTGCCGCCACACGTCGCGCCGCGCCCGGGCGAACTTCCTGCCCTCCAGCCACCACAGCCCGCCCTCGCCGTCGCGCAGCCGCAACCGGTAGCGCAGCAGCGGATGGCGCAGCCCGTGGTCCAGCGGGATGCCCTCCTCGGGGCGGACCCAGATGTCGCCCTGCTCGACGACGAGGGGGTCGGGGTGCAGCAGTGGGCAGGAGACGCGGCCCTGGACGTCCACCCTGCGCTCCTCGGCCAACTGGTACATGCCGGCGATGGAGAGCGTGAACGACGCCGAGCAGGGGGTGCTCGCGGGACCGCCGACCGGGCCGAGGCTCCCCTCCATCGTCTCGGTGAACCACAGGTAGGGCGGGTCGGTCCGCTCCGGGAGCCGGGCGAGGCCGCTCCGGGCCAGTCTCTGGAAGGTCTTCAACTGCTCCTGCATCCCGTAGCGGGTCGAGGGCGGCAGGTCGTGCGCGGCCACGAACGCGTCGGTGCGTTCCGCGGTGGCCGGCGGCGCCGTCAAGGACGCCTCGCACAGCTTCGACGCGGTGGGGCTCGCCAGGACCCGCGCCAGGAAGTCGAGTTCGGGGACCGGTTCGCCGCGGAGGCGGGTCAGGACGTCGCTCCGCCACTCCTGCCAGCCCTGGACGCGGACGTTCATGCCGCTGAGCCTCATGTCGTGGACGACGTCCGCGAGGGAGTTCGGCGTACCGCTGAGGTTGTAGTTGTACCCCCAGGCGCCGGGTTCGCAGATGGCGGCCACCGCCACCCGGCTCACCCAGTCCACCGGGGCCGCGTTGAGATAGCTGAAGGCGGGCACCGTGCGGAACCGGCTGAACACCGCCATCATGCCGCTGCTGAGGTCCTGGGGGTTGCTGGCCCCGGTGCCGGTGTGCCCGCCGATGCCGCCGGGCCGCAGCAGCGTGACGACCAGCCCGTGCTCGCGGGCCCGCCGCAGCACGGCCTCGGCGGCCCACTTCGTCTTGTCGTACCCGGCTTCCAGGGCGTCGATGTGGGCGACGGGGTCGTCCTCGCCCATGGACTCGATGCCGATCTCGTTGAAGACCGCGACGGAGGAGATGTGGTGCAGGGGCTTCGGCCGTCCGGCGGCCGCCAGTTCCGCGAGCGTCAGCGGCCCGATGACATTGCTCTGCCGCAAGGAGGGGTAGCCGCGCAGGAAGTCGACCGCCGCGGCCACGCTCACGACGGAGTCCAGCTCGTCGGCCAGCGCCTCCCAGCGCGCCTCGGGCAGCCCGAGGCGCGGGCTGCGGATGTCGCCGGGCAGGACCGTCACCCGTCGGCGGACCTCTCCGGACCACGGCAGGGCGAAGCTCTTGAGGGCCGCGCCCAGGCGTCGGACGCCCTCCTCCTCGTCGGCCGCGCGGACCAGGCAGTGGACATGGGCGTCGCTGTGCCGCAGCAGGTCCAGGAGCATATGGCCGCCGAGGAAGCCGGTCGCCCCGGTGAGCAGGACCTTGCGGGGCGCGGTGGGCTCGGGCCGGCGGACGAAGGGGAGGCCGTCCGCGCGGGCCAGGTCGGCGAGGATCAGCTCCAGGTCCTCGGCGCCGGCAGCCGGCGCGGGAAGGGGGAGGGCCGCGGCGGACGCTCCGGCCGACGCCGGCGGCGAGGCCGGCCCGGCGCTCTCCTCCGCGTCCGCGGGTGCGGCCGGCCGTGCGCGTTCGGCGAGGCGGCGGGGCCTGGCGTCGGCGAACACGTCGTCGAGGGTGAGTCGCAGACCGAGGTCCCGCGACAGTTTCGCCACGAGCGCCACCGCGTCGACCGACGTGCCGCCGACGTCGAAGAAGTCGGTGTCGGGTCCCATCGCGGCACCCGGCAGCAGGTGGGCCGCCGCGGCGGTGATGGCCTCGGCCAGCCGCTCCGTCTCCCCGGCCGGCGCCCCCGCGCCCGCGGTCTCCTCCGGGGGATCCGCTGCCGCCGTGCCACCGGGCGCCGCGGTCCTCTCCGGGGCCGCCCGGCGGACCTTGGCCAGCAGGTCGGACACGCTGAGCGGGCCGCCGCCGCGCTCGACCGCCTCGTCGGTCCGCTCCCGCCCGGTGCCGGGGCGGCTCTCCGCCGCGTCCTCGTTCGGTTGCCCCATGGTCTGCCCCTCACGCTGGTGTGCCTCTGACTGTCCGACCGGCCCTCCGCCGGGTCACCGCTGCCAGGACCGGAAAGCCCTCAGCCGCTCCGGGGAGGTCTCGGCCACGATGCTCCGGTCGTCCGGCGCGCCTCCGCCGAGCGCCGCGATCAACCGCCGCGCCGGTACGTTGCGGGGGGTGTGCTCCGCCGTCAGCCGTACGGTGGTGCAGCCGAGCGTCTCGGCCCGGTCGGCCAGCCACTGCAGCAGCCGCTCCTCCACCCCTCGGCCGAGCACCCGGCAACTGAGCAGCCAGCCCAGGACGTCCAGGCGCGCGCCGTCGTGGCGCAGCGCCAGCAGACCGATCTGGCCGTAGTCGCCGAACCGGTCGCGGGCCGCGGCGGTCCAGACCTCCCCCCGCTCCCGCCACCGTTCGAGGTCGCCTCCGTCGGCCGACCGCTGCCGCAGGGTGAACTGGTTGGTGCGCCGCACGAGTTGGGCCGCCCGGGGGGCATCCCGCTCTCCCAGGGGACGGATGTCGAGCCGCAGTTCCAGGTGTTCGAGGAATTCCTCGAATCCGGCCTGCTCCCGAGCCGCGTCGCGGGCCCGCTCCTGCTGGTAGAACTCCGCCCGCGCCCCGTCCTCCGCCGTGACCGCGACGGGCACCAGGGGCCACAGCCTGGCCAGGAACGCTTCGAGCTCGTCCGCGGGCGGGCAGGTCACGGAGAGCACTTCGGGCAGCGCGGACCGCATGGCGGCGATCTCCGCCGGGTTGTCGTCGAGGAAGAGGAAGCCGTCCGTACCGAGGTTGAGGGCTTTCGCCGCCGCCTCCAACCGGTCGGGCTTGCGGCCCCATCCGGCGTCCAGCACGCTGAAGTGCTCCGGGCGAAGGACGCTGTCCGGCCGCTCCAGCGCGGCCCGCACGGTGTCCTCGTCGTTGTTGCTGATCAGGACGAGCAGGGTCCCGGCGGCCCGCCAGCGCAGGAGCCTGCGGGCCAGGGCCTCGCGAGCGCCGCCGAAGCCCACGCCCTCCGGTCCGCTCTCCCCCGCCACCCCGCTCCACAGCGTCTCGTCGCCGTCCACCGCGATCACCTTGGGCGGGGTGCGGCGGACCGCCGCGGCGATCTCGGCCAGGGTGAGGGCGACGGCCGCCTGGAACTCGGGGGTGAAGGGCAGGTGGGCCAGTTCGTCGGTGCGGTCGTCGAAGCGGTTCTCGACGGCGTGGTGCCGGGTCCAGTCGTCGGGGCCCACGACCGCGATGCCGGGCAGGCGCGACACCTCGGCGGCGACGTCCCGCTCCCATCTCCCGTAACGGTCCTCGCTCCGTGCGGACGGCAGGAACCCGACGACCAGCGGCAGACGGGTCCGCTCGGCCAGGGCGCGCAGGGCGGCCGGGTAGGCGGTGCGCAGTTCGGCGAGCAGCGCGTCGCTCACCGGCCCGAACCGTTCCAGGTCGACCGCCCGCAGCAGGACGGCGCCGAGGTCCCGCGAGGCGTCGGCGAAGACTCCGGACGGGTCCTTCATGCTCGCCAGGACGTGGTGGTAGGGCGCTTCGGCGATCCGGGGCGGGACGCCGCGGGGGTCCTCGTCCGCGTCGGCGGCCAGGGCCGCCGCGCACAGCAGGGGCAGATCGCCCAGCGCGAAGGTGGCCGCGAGGGCGAGCTCGCGGGGCCTCCCGGGCGGCGCCGGGACGGCGGTGCGGGCGGGCGGGCCCGCTGCGGCCGCCGCTTCCATGTCCGCCGTCTCCGTGCCCGGTTCCGCCGCCGTGGCCGCCCGCGTGTCCGTGTCCGCCGTCGGGGGCGAGGGGCGGGCCGGGGCGGCCGGGTCGTCGGCGGCTTCGCGGAGCAGGTGGAGGAAGTCGGCGGCGAGCCCGGCGCAGGCCGTCCCGTCGATGATGTCCAGGTTGTGGTCGAAGCGGACCGATCCGGCGTCCGGCGTCATGATGATCATGAGGTCGAGGTCGGAGTGGCCCGTTCCCGCGGGCAGGATCTCCAGGCGTTCCAGTCCGGCCGAGGAGCGGATGTAGTTGAAGTAGACCTCGACCATGGGCGCGTTGTCCCGGTGCAGCCCCTGGGCGGCGAGCGCCGCCAGGGTGTCGGAGAACATGGCGCCCTTCGCGAGCACCCGGTCGAGCCGGCTGTCGGTGCGGCGCAGCACCTCCTCGATCCGCTCCCCCGCCCTGGCCTGGGCGGGGAACGGCACCGGCACGCCGAAGAAGCCGACCGCGTCGGGGGCGTCGACATGGATGCGGGTGTCCACCGGGACGGCCAGGACGAACCGGTCGCGCTGCTGCTTGCGGGCGAGCAGCACCGTCAGGACGCCCAGGCAGAAGGCGGCCGAGGTGATGCCCAGTCGCCGCGCCCGCGACGACACGCGGTCCATGAGTCCTTCGGGTATCGCCGCGGTGAGGCTGCCCGCCCGGAACGACCGTACGGCCGGGCGGGGGTGGGTGAGCGTCAGGTCCAGGCGGCGGCTTCCGGCGAACTCCTCCTCCCGGCCGTCCGGACCGGCGGCGTCGCGCGGGGAGCGTCCGGCCGCGTCGTACGCGGGCTGTGCGACCGCGGTCTGCGCCTCCAGCAGCAGGTCGATGTCGCGGTTGGAGACCAGGTCTCCGAGGGGCCTCCCGCTCAGTTCGGCGTCGATCTCGGCGGCGACGATCAGCAGCGACTGCAGGTCGCTGACCGCGTGGTGGGCGCCGAGGAGCAGCGTCTGCCCCGCCTGGGCGCGGTCGACCAGTTCGCACCGCCACAGGGGCGCGGCCGCCAGGTCGAAGGGCGTGGCCAGCAGTTCGCCCAGGCGGCGTCCGGCGTCCCATGCCGCGTCGGGCGCCAGGTCGGTCCACCGCAGCGGGTGCCGGCCCGGTGCGCGTTCGATCTTCATCCGCCGCTCGGAGCCGGCGCCGTCGACGATCGCCGTGCGCAGCGCGGCGTGCCGTCCCGCCAGGCGCGTGAGGATGTCCGTGAGCCGGGCGCGGGTGGTCGGCTCGGTGAGCCGGAAGGCGAGGCCGATGGTGTGGGCCGCGCTCGGGGTGCCGTGCTGGGCTGCGCGCAGGAGCCGGACCACGTCGCGGGTGGCCGGCCTCAGCTCGACGTCGGGCGTCTCGGGGCCGGTGTCCGGCGCTCGTGCGCCGGGGGCGGGTTCCGGGGCGTCGTCCCGTGCCGCCAGGGCGGTGTGCACCTCCTGCGCGAGAGCGCGGAGGTCCGACGCCGAGAACACGGCGGACGCGGGCAGTTCCACACCGGCGTCGCGGCCGAGGGTGTTGCGCAGCCGGACGATCATCAGGGAGTCCAGGCCCAGTTCCTTCAGCCCCCCGTCCGGGGAGACCTCGTCGGCGCCGCGCCCCGTCAACTCGGCGACGCTCGCGCGTACATGGGCTTCGATGAGGTCGATCCGCTCCTTCTCCGTCGGGGCGGCCCGCACCTGGCCGAGCAGTCCGGTGGCGGTCCTGGTCGCGGCGGGGGCGGTGAGGAGGCCGTGCAGGAGCGGGCGGCCGCGCACCGCTTCCGGGTCGCGTGCGAGGGCGTCGCGGTCGAGGGCGAGGGGCGCGAGCTGGCGGCGGGCGCTGGAGCGCACCCGGTCGAACAGCTCGCCGCCCTGGTGCGGGGTGAAGGGGACGAGTCCTGATCCGCTGGTGGCGGCGGTCCGCTTCGCCGAGTCCGCGACCAGGCCGACCTCCGCCCAGGTGCCCCAGTCGAGGCTGAGGGCGGGCCGGCCCGTGAGGGAGAGGTGGTGTGCCCAGGCGTCCATGAAGGCGTTCGCCGCGCAGTAGGGGCTCTGCCCGGCCGATCCGAGGAGGCCGGCGGCGGAGGAGAACAGGACGAGCGACCGCGCCTCGGGCACCAGTTCCGTGAGCAGGACGGTGCCGAGCACCTTGGGGGCCAGCACCCGCCGGACGCGTTCGGGTGTCAGGTGGCGCAGGGTGGCGTCGTCGAGCACGCCCGCGGTGTGGACGACGCCGGTGACCGGGCCGCAGTCCGCGCGCAGCGCGTCGAGGGCGGTCCGCAGACCGTCGCGGTCGGCGACGTCGGCCCGTACGAGCCGGACGGCGGTCCCCCTCTCCCGGAGCCCTTCGATCCACCGCGCCGCGGCGGCGTCGGGTGCGCTGCGGCTCAACAGGGCGATCGTGTCCGCCCCTTGGGCCGCGAGGCGTTCGGCGACGATTCTGCCGAGACCGCCCAGGCCGCCGGTGACCAGGTGCGTTCCGCCGGTGCGCGTGCCGGGGCCCTTGCGGTCCGGGCCGGTGTGGGCCAGGCGCGGCACGAGGCGGCCGGTGTCGCGCAGGGCGACGAGGCGTTCGTCGTCCGCGTGCCGGAGCTGGGTCCACAGCGCGTCCTCGCCTCCGTGGGGCGGGAGGTCGACGAGCGTGGCGCCCAGCTCCGGGTGCTCCTGGGCCACCGCGGCGCCGAAGCCCCAGCCGATCGCCTGCTGGGGGTTGGTGACCTCCGTGCTGTCCCGTGCGGCCTGGCTGCCGCGGGTCACCAGGAAGAGGCGCGGGGGGTGGTCGCGGGGGTGCTCGCAGAGCGCCCGTACCAGGTTCAGGGTGCTGACGCAGCAGAGCAGTGCGGCCTCGGCCGCCGTCTCGGCCGTGTCGACGGCGGGGGCGTCCAGTCCGAAGAGCTGGACCACGCGCTGCGGCGGTTCCCCGGCGAAGGCGTCGTCGAGGAGCCGCGCGAGGTGGTGGGGGTCGCGGGGGTCGACGGTGTAGTGCCCGGGCGCTTCGACGGCGTACGCGTCGCCCTTGCGGGCGATGACGTGGGGGGTGGCGCCGAGGCGGCGGGCGAGGTCGTCGGCCACGCCCGTGTCGTCGGCCAGGATCAGCCAGCTTCCGCGGGCGGGCTGCCGCCGTGCGGCCGGCCGGGGCTGCCAGC
Organism: Streptomyces sp. NPDC041970; assembly: GCF_055588985.1. NCBI lineage: Bacteria > Bacillati > Actinomycetota > Actinomycetes > Kitasatosporales > Streptomycetaceae > Streptomyces > Streptomyces sp. NPDC041970. Next base: position 80,130 of record NZ_JBVJCD010000023.1, on the reverse strand, counting down.
GCACCTCGAAGAGCGCTCCGTCCAGCGTGGAGGGGGCGGCGAGCTGGACGCCCTCGATCTCCAGGAGCAGTCGTTCGTCCTCGTCGAAGAGGCGTACGTCCAGGGTGACGGCGTCCTCGTCCGCTCCGCGCAGCCGGCAGGCCGACCAGACGGGTGCGGTGCGCAGGCCGGTGAGGCGCAGGCGGCCGGCCCCGCGCGGCACGAGGGCCCGGTCCGTGAGGGCGTCGCCGGCCAGGGCGGCGGTGTGCAGGGCCGCGTCGATGAGCACGGGGTGCAGCAGATGCCCGGCGCGGGGTGTCCTCGCCAGTCTTCCCAGCGCCGCCGAGGGTCCGCTCCAGCCTTGCTCCACCCTGCGGAAGGACGGGCCGTAGTCGATGCCGAGGGCCGCGAGGGCGGTGTAGGCCCCGGCCACGTCGGCCGGTTCGGTGCAGTGTTCCCGCAGGGCGGCGGGGGTCAGGGCCGGGACGTGCGCGGGCTCGTCCGCGACGGGGACGGGGGCGGCGCGGCCGCCGACGTGCCGGACCCAGGGCGCCCGCCGGTCCCCGGCCGGGCGGGCGGCGATGGCGAAGTGCCGGACGCCGTGGTCGTCGGCGGGTTGCAGGACCAGTTGGAGCTGGACGGGGAGGTCGGCCGCCAACGGGAGCGGCCGTTCGAACGCGATGTCGCTCAGGTGGACCTCCGGCGTCCTGCCGAGCGAGGACACCGCTTCGAGCGCCATCTCCAGGAAGGCGGCGGCGGGCAGCCAGACGGTCCCGTCGACCCGGTGGTCGGACAGGTAGGAGAAGCGCCCCTCGCGCAGGTCCACGCGGGTGTCGAAGAGGTGCCGGTCCGGTGTGTCGCTGGACTCCACGTGGACGTCGACGAGCGGCGTCCCGTGGCGTCCGCCGGGCCCCGGCGCCGCGGCGTCGGTCCAGTGGCGCCGTTCGTCCCACGCGTACGTCGGCAGGTCCGCCCACGTTCCGTCGGGCACGAGCCGCGTCCACCTGATCGTCCCGCCCGCGACGTGCAGTTCGGCGGCGGCCCGGTCCAGGCTGTCGGGTCCGTCCTCGCCGCGTTGCAGGGAGCCGACGGCGAGCAGGTCGTGGCCGCCGTCCTCGGCGACGGTCCGGGTGGCGGCGAGCAGCGCCGGGTGCGGGCTCAGCTCGACGAAGCGGCGGTAGCCGTCGGCGGCCATCCGCTCGACGGTGTCGGCGTAGCGGACGGGTTCGCGCAGGTTGCGGTACCAGTACCCGGCGTCCAGCGACGTGTCGGAGACGGGGCCGGCCAGGACCGTGGAGTACCAGGCGACGTCCGTGGGCCGGGTGGTGATGCCCTCCAGGTCCTCCAGGAGCGCGGCGCGCACGGGTTCGACCCGCGCGCTGTGGGAGGCGTAGTCGATGGACACCCTCCGGGCGAAGACGCGTTCGTCCTCCAGCTCGGCGAGCAGGGCCTCCAGCGGCTCCACGTCTCCGGCCACCACGGTGGACGTGCCGCTGTTGACCGCGGCGACGGACAACCGCCCGCCCCACGCCGCCAGCCGTGCCTCGACGTCGGCACGGGCCAGGGCGACCACGGCCATCCCGCCCGTTCCGGCGATCGCGGTGAGGGCCTGGGCGCGCAACGCGACCACGGCGGCGGCGTCGTTGAGGCTGAGGGCGCCGGCGACGCAGGCGGCGGCGGCCTCGCCCTGGCTGTGGCCCACCACGGCGTCGGGCCGCACTCCGCGGGACCGCCAGACCGCGGCGAGCGCCACCATGACGGCGAAGAGCGTCGGTTGGACGACGTCGACGCGGTCCGGGGTCGGTGCTCCGGCGTCGCCGCGGAGCACCGCGAGGACGGACCATCCGGTGTGCGGGCGCAGGGCCGCGTCGCAGCGGTCGATCTCGTCGGCGAACAGCGGCGACCGGTCGAGCAGGTCGCGGGCCATCCCGGCCCACTGGCTGCCCTGGCCGGGGAAGACGAAGGCCGTTCCGCCCCCGGTGCGGGCCTGCCGGGGTCCGACGACCAGGTCCGGCGCCGCCCGTCCGGCGGCCAGGGCGCGCAGGCCGTCCAGCAGCTCCTCCCGGTTCCGGGCGACGATCACGGCGCGGTGCTCGAAGTGGGTACGGCGGTGGGCCAGGGTGCGGGCGAGGGCGGGCGCCGGCAGTCGGGGGTCGGCCGTCAGCGCGTCGAGGAGCCGGTCCGCCTGCCGGTGCAGCGCGGGCAGGGTGCGGGCCGAGAGGGGGAACAGCGCGGCGGGCCGCTCCGGGGCCTCCGGTCCGTCGTCGGGCGGCGTCGGGAGGGGTGCTTCCTCGAGGACGACATGGGCGTTGGTGCCGCTGATGCCGAAGGCGCTCACCCCCGCGCGGCGGATCCGGGGGCCGCGCGGCCAGGGCCGTGTGCCGGTGCACAGTTCGAGGCCGCCGCCCGCCCAGTCGACCAGCGGAGTCGGGGTCCGGGCGTGCAGTGAGGCGGGGATGCGGCCGTGCCGCAGCGCCAGCACCGTCTTGATGACGCCGGCGATCCCCGCCGCCGCCTGGGTGTGGCCGAGGTTCGACTTGATCGATCCGACGGCGAGCGGACGGTCGGCGGGGCGGTCGGGGCCGAAGACCCGCGCCAGGGCCGAGCCCTCGATGGGGTCGCCCAGGGGGGTGCCGGTGCCGTGCGCCTCGACGTGGTCGATGTCGCCGGGCCGCAGGCCCGCGGCCGCCAGGGCCGCACGCACCACGCGTTCCTGTGCGGGGCCGCTGGGGGCGCTGAGGCCCTGGCTGCGCCCGTCCTGGTTGACGGCGGAGCCTCTGAGCACCGCGAGGACCCGGTCGCCGTCGCGGCGGGCCTCGCTCAGCCGTTTGAGCAGCACCAGGCCGCAGCCCTCGCCCCACACCACGCCGTCGGCGTCGTGGGCGAAGGGCCGGCATCGGCCGGACGCCGACAGCCCGCGGAGCCTGCTGAACTCGATGTGGCTCCGCGGGCTGACCATCAGCGTCGCACCGCCGGCGAGGGCGAGGTCGCAGGAGCCGGCGAGCAGCGCCTGGGCGGCCAGGTGCAGGGCGACGAGCGAGGAGGAGCACGCGGTGTCGACGGTGATGGCCGGGCCCTGGAGGCCGAGTTGGTAGGCGATCCGGCCGGAGGCCACGCTGGACACCGTGCCGGTGCCGACGTAGCCGTCCAGTTGTTCCATCCCCGCCGCGCCCAGATAGCCGCTCTGGTACAGGCCGATGTAGACGCCGGTGGCGCTGCCGTTCAGGGACTCGGGCAGGATGCCGGCGCGTTCGATCGCCTCCCAACCGGTCTGCAGCAGCAGCCGCTGCTGGGGGTCCATGGCGGCCGCTTCCCGTGCCGGGATGCCGAAGAACTCGGCGTCGAAGCGGTCGATGCCGTCGAGGAATCCGCCGCGCAGCGAGTACGCCTTGCCGGGGGCGTCCGGGTCGGGGTCGTGGAGCGCCTCGGTGTCCCAGCGGTCGCCGGGGGCGTCGGTGACGGCGTCCTGCCCGGCGGTCAGCAGCCGCCACAGCTCCTGCGGGTCGTCCGCGCCGGGGAAGCGGCAGGCCATCGAGATGATCGCCACCGCGTCGGCCTCCCGCGCGGCCCCCGCCGCAAGCCCTTCGGGCGCGGCCGCCCGAGGAGGGAGGCCGGGCCCGCGGGACGCGGCCGCACCGGCGATCGAGGCGACGGTGGGGTGGTCGTAGACGAGCGTCGGGTCCAGGGGTCTGCCGAGCGCGGCGGAGAGGCGTACGCCCAGCTCCGCCAACTGCCTCGATCCGAGCCCGAAGTCGGCCATCGGCCGGTCGCGGTCGATCTGCCCCGTCGCGAGTTGGGCCGCGGCGGCGACGGCCCGCGTGAGCCACGCCTCGATCCGGTCGGGCCCGGCGTCGGCGAGGGGGTGTGCCGCCGTGTCGGCGGCGGTGTCGGACAGCGTGTCCGGGGGCGGTGCGGCCGGGGAACCGGCGGGCTTCTTGGCAGGCATGGGGCAACCGTCTCCGCGGGTTCGGTCCGGGTGTCTTCTTCGCGCTCCGCCGGGTGGGCCGCGGCCTTGGGCCCTCTCCGGCTTCCGTGGCGGGCAGGGGCGTCGCCCGGCGTCCGTCAGGCCGTTCCGGGGGCGGACGGGACGCCGGCGACGGCCGCGAGGGTCCCGTCGAGGTACGCCGTCCGGCACGCCTTGCGCTGGATCTTGCCGCTGGAGGTCTTGGGCAGGGTGCCCGGGCGGATGAGGACGGCGTGGCGCAGGGACAACCCGTGGGCCTCCCCGACCGCGCCGCGGATCGCGGCCTCGGCCTCGGCGCACTCGGGGCCGGTCGTGGCCGTGGTCTCCGCGACGATCACGGCGAGTTCGCCGTCCGTCCCTCCGTCGACCGAGAACGCGGCGATGCAGCCCGGCCGGATCGCCCGGTGGGCCGTCTCCGCGGCCAGTTCGAGGTCCTGGGGATAGTGGTTGCGTCCGTCGATCACCAGCAGGTCCTTGAGCCGGCCGGTGACGTACAGCTCCCCGTCCCGCAGGAAGCCGAGATCGCCGGTGCGCAGGAAGCCGCCCCGGCCGTCCTCCAGGGTGGCCCGGAACACCTCGCGGGTCGCCCGCGCGTTGCGCCAGTAGCCCTGGGTGACGCTCGCGCCGGCGACCCAGACCTCCCCGATCTCGCCCTCGGGGCACTCCTGCCCGTCGCCGCCGGCGATGACCACGGTCAGGTCCGCGCCGGGCGGGCCGCAGCTCACGAGTTCCCCGCCCGTCTCCGCGTCAGCCCCGGGCCTGAGAGCCGTCCTCGGCTCCAGGTCGACCGGGCCCCCGCTCACCATCAGGGTGGCCTCGGCGAGCCCGTAGCCGGGGTGCAGCGCCCCGCGGCGGAACCCGGCCGGGGCGAAGGTGTCGGCGAACCGTCGCAGCGTCGCGGCCCGGACCGGCTCGGCCGCGTTCAGCGCGACCCGCCACCGGCTCAGATCGAGGGTGTCGAGGAGTTCCGGGGTGGCGTCGCGCAGGCACAGCTCGTACGCGAAGTTGGGTCCGCCGCTGGTGTGCGCCCGGTACCGGGTCAGCGCCGTCAGCCAGCGGTCGGGCCGCTGGAGGAAGTGCAGGGGGGAGAAGAGGGTGGACGTGCCGCCCATGAAGATGTTGTTCAGGACCGGGGCGATCAGGCCGAGGTCGTGGTAAAGGGGCAGCCAGCTCACGTACAGCTCGCCGCCCCATTCCTCGACCGTCTCGGGGGTGTGGCCCATGCCTCGGGACAGGACGCGCTGGTTGTCCAGGAGGTTGGCGTGGGTCACCATCACTCCGCGCGGGGCGGAGGTGGAGCCGGACGTGTACTGGAGGAAGGCCACCGAGTCCGGTGCGAGCGCGGGCCGGCGCCAGGACGCCTCGGCCTCGTCGGGGATGTCCTCGGTGGCGATGCAGAGCGCGGTGTCCAGCTCCGGCAGGTGCTCGGCCATCTCGTCGAGGGCCGCGATGACCTGCTTGGTGCCCAGGATCACCTGGGCGTCCGCGTCGGCGATCATGCGCCGCACCCGTGCGAGGGCCCGGTGGCTCCGCGCCCTGCCCTGCGGCGGCAGGCCCGGCGCCGCGACGACTCCGGCGGACAGGCAGCCCAGGTAGGCGCCGATGAACTCCAGGCCGGGCGGATGGAGCAGGATCGTCCGGGAGCCGGCGAGGCCCCGCTCCTGCAGGTGGCCGGCGACGGCCCGGGCGCGCCGGGCCAGCCGGCCGTAGGTCCACTCCTGGACCTCGCCGTCGGGGTCCCCGTCGGTCAGGAAGCGGAACGCGACCCTGTCGGGCCGCAGCGACGCCTGTGCGAGCAGTGCGTCGACCATCGAGCGAACCGCGTCGGCCACCCGTCGATCCCTCCCCCGTGCGCGGCGCATACGCGCGGTGAACCGGCCGGGTACGCAAGAAGATCGCACGACCGTTCGGACAGTTATACTGTCACACACTGACCGCACAGTCGTCTACTTACTCAGTACACTGATTCTTCGACCGCACCACGGAGGTCCGGCCCAGGAGGGGTAGACATGGCAGCGACACACATCGACGGGCGGATCGCGCGGGGGAACCAGACGCGGCAACTGATCCTCAAGCGCGCCGTGGCGATCGCCTCCGTCGAGGGTCTGGAGGGCCTGTCCCTGGGCCAGCTCGCGACCGAGCTGAAGCTCAGCAAGAGCGGGGTGTTCGCCCTGTTCGGCTCCAAGGAGGACCTTCAGCTCGCCACGGTCCGGGCCGCGATCAAGGTCTACCTGGAGCACGTCGTCCAGCCGGCCCGCGATCTGCCGCCGGGGATCGACCACCTGTGGCGGGTGTGCGACGGCTGGCTGGAGTACTCCCGCAAGCGCGTCTTTCCGGGCGGCTGCTTCTTCTACTCGGTGTCCGCCGAGTACGACGCCCGCGAGGGCAAGGTCCACGACACGCTCGCCGCGGCGCGCGCCAACTGGGTCACGTTCCTGGAGCAGACCGTGCGCGAGGCGCAGCAGGCGGGCGAGGTCGAGGCGGAGACCGACGTGCCCCAGCTCGTGTTCGAGCTGACCGCGCTCATGGAGATGGCCAACGCCGAGTCCGTCCTGCACAACGAGTTCGCCAGTTACGACAAGGCGACCAAGGCGATCCTGAGCCGGTTGCGCGGCGTGGCCACCGACCCCTCGCTGCTGCCCGACGCCCCCTGACGCCGAGCGCGCCCCTGGGCGGGACCCCGTGCGGGGGTCTTGCCCAGGGGCGCGGCCTCACGCGCCGATGGCGTGCACCCCTCCGTCGACGTGCACGATCTCCCCGGTCGTACGGGGGAACCAGTCCGAGAGCAGGGCGACGACCGCGCGGGCGGCCGGCTCGGGGTCGGACAGGTCCCACTCAAGAGGCGCGCGCGTGGCCCACACCTCCCGGAACGTCTCGAACCCCGGAATGGACTTGGCCGCCATCGTCTTGATCGGCCCGGCCGCCACGAGGTTGCAGCGGATGCCTCGGGGGCCGAGGTCGCGGGCGAGGTAGCGCGAGGTGGATTCGAGGGCGGCCTTGGCCACCCCCATCCAGTCGTACGCGGGCCAGGCCACCTGCGCGTCGAAGTCCAGGCCGACGATCGCCCCGCCCCGCTCCTCCATCAGCGGGAGGGCCGCCACGGCCAGCGCCTTCAGGGAGTACGCGGACACCTCGACGGCGGTCGCGACGGAGTCCCAGCCGGTCTGCAGGAAGTTGCCGCCGAGCGCGTCCTGCGGGGCGAAGGCGATGGAGTGCACGATGCCGTCGAGCCGGGCGTCGGGGCCGGCGGCCTCCCGGACGCGGTCGGCGAGGCTCGCCAGGTGCTCGGCGTTCTGGACGTCGAGCTCGACCAGCGGCGCCGGCCGGGGCAGCCGTTTGGCGATGCGTTCGACCAGGCTGAGCCGGCCGTACCCGGTGAGCACCACCTCGGCGCCCTGTTCCTGGGCGAGCCGGGCGGCGTGGAAGGCGATGGAGGACTCCATCAGCACTCCGGTCACCAGAACGCGCTTGCCCGCGAGTATGCCGCTCATCGTGCTGCCACCTCGGTCTTCCGTTCCTGGACAGGGTCGCCGGACGCGACGAAGTCCGCTATCTCCGCGACGACCTGGGGAGCGCCGAGGATGCGCCGGTGCCCGAACCGGCGGGTGACGACGAGCCGCGCCCGGTCCCCGAAGAACTCGGCGATGCGCTTCCCCTGGCCGACGTCGACCATGGTGTCGTCCTCGTCGTGGATGACGAGGAGCGGGATCTGTACGTTCTCGGAGCCGCGGAAGACCGAGAAGCGGGACCACATGTCCGCCTCGCCCGGATACACCTCCCGTTCGAGGCGCCTCCTCACCTCCGCCTTCAGGTGCGGTTCGAGGTCCAGCCCGAAGGCGAACGCGTCGACCAGGTACGCGAAGTCGGGGACCGAGCTGATGGCCGCGATCCGGCGGGTGCGCACCCCCTGCTGCAAGGAGACGAACGTCGCCGTGACACCGAACGAGTGCGCGACGACGGCTTCGAAGTCGCCGTGCTCGCGGTGGAGTTCGGTGATGATCTCGACGTATTCCAGCAGGGTGGTGGTGTCGCCGGCGGCCTCGCCGTGGCCGGGCGCGTCGAAGGACACCGGGCTGTAGCCCAGCTCCAGGAGCCGGGCGATGGCCTTCGCGTAGCGCGACGCCCGCGACTCCCAGCCGTGGACGAGGAGGACGGGGCGCTCGCCCGTGCCCCAGCGGTAGACGACCGCCGTCCTGCCGTCGACGGTCAGCTCGTCGGTCCGGGCGCTCTCGATGGCCGTCCGCTCGTCGGGCCTGACCCTGCTGCGGCCCTGCGGCCGCCGGAAGAGGTCGAACAACTGCTCGCCCCTGTCGCTCGGGGCCGCGTCGGCGGCCCCCGTGGCGGAATCCATTCCTCGCCCTCCAGATCGATCGGACGGGCGAAATTTTAGCACGATCGTTCGCTCTTATTTTGTGATCACCTCTGCCGGGCCATAAACATGTACGGACGATCGTGCTAATGTCTTCTCCGGTCAACTCTCCCTCTTGGAGGCCGGTATGACGCTCCCGCACCCCGCCCAACCCGCCGGCGAGGCGGGCGGCACCCGCCCCGGTCCGAACCAGTGGATCAAGGACCATCTGGACGGGCTCATCGACGAGCACCTGTTGAAGGACGCGCCCACGCCCGCGCCCGCCACCGCATCACCGTCCGAGGAGAAGGTGCGGCCATGACCGGCGCGGACACCACGGGACGCCTGGGCATCGCCGTCGCCTCCGGGATGCTCAAGGGCGTGTACGGCCACGGAGTGCTCTCCGCCTTCGAGGAGCGCGGAGTGCGCGCCCACGTGTACGGGGCCGCCTCCTCCTCCGGGCTGTCCGGCGGTCTCGCCGCGATCGGCCACGCCCGGCGGACCGGCGTGGACTACTGGATCGGCGCGGCCTCGGGCGTCGCCGAGAAGGGCATGAGCCGCGTCGCGCTCGACAGCATCGAGGAGTACGGCCCCCTCCTGCGCGACGGGCTCTTCCGCCCCGGCGCGCCCGAATTCCTGCTGGCCACCAGCAGGGTGACCAACGCGGCCGCCGCGCAGACCACCCAGGGACCCGAGGCCAAGGCGCTCGGCAAGCAACTGCTGCGCAACATCTTCTCCGGGGACCGGAGCTGGGTGCAGGAGAACCTGGCCGCCACCGTCTTCTCCTCCCACGCCCCCGCGGGCGGCGAGGAGCCCCGGCTGACGGCGGACAACTACGACGCCGTCGCCTACGCCTCCACGCGCATGTTGCACGCCTGGGCCGTCCCGGCCGAGGTCGACGGCCAGGCCCACGTCGACGCCTCGTACACCTGCTCCTGCCCGGCGCGCGAGGTGGCGGCCAAGGGCGTGTCGGTGCTGATCGCGATCGGCAACGACCCCTTCCCGCTCTTCCGCGACCTCTACGCCTCCGAGGAGATCGCCGACGGCTCCGTCCTCGACGGGGCGCGGGTCCTGGTGGTCAAGCCGGAGGAGGATCTCAAGGGTCTGGGCGTCGACTACGCGGCCGCCTCCCCCGACGGCCTGGCCAAGGCCTACGAGCGGGGCCTCGACGACGGCCACCGCTTCGTCGAACGGCACCCGGAACTGGTCGGGACGGGCGGCGGCACGGCAGAGGAGGGCACGGCGTGACGCACGTGGTCACCGAGCAGTGCGTCCACTGCAAGTTCGCGGAGTGCGTCACCTACTGCCCGGTCGCCTGCTTCCGCGAGGCGGGGACGTTCCTGGTCATCGACCCCGCCGAGTGCATCGACTGCGGGAACTGCGTGGAGGCGTGCCCCGCCGACGCGATCTACCCGGAGGAGGAGCTGCCGCCGGAGCTGCTGCCCGCCCTGGAGTGGAACGCCCGGCTGGCGGACCGGCTGCCGCTGGCCACCACGCGCGTCGAGCCGCTGCCGGACGGCGAGGCGTGGCTGGGCCGGAGCGGCAAGTGGGATTCCCTGCCCGCACCGGAGGCCCCCGGCGCCCTCGGCGGGTGAGTCGCGCGGCCCCGTGACCGCTCCGGTGCGCGGGGCCGCGCGGAGGGGCGTTCGCGCGGGCGGGGGTGCGGAGGACCGGGCCCTCGGCCCTCCGGCGATCGCGGCACGACTCCCGTGGAGCCGCACACCACCGCCCCCCGGCGTACGGCCGGGGGGCGGTGGTGTGCGCGCGTGCGGCAGGCGCGGCTCAGCCCCGGCCGTAGAGGGCGGCGGTGAAGTACTCGGTGTCGAAGTACTCCCGCATACTCCGGATCTGCCCGTCCCGGACGGTGAAGTGCGCGCTGATGGGCAGGGTGTACGGCGCGCCGGCGCGCGTGGTGGCGCGGGTGACGCACTCGACCGCGACCTGGTCGCCCGCGGCGGTCAGGTGGCGGACGTCGACGGTGTAGTCGGCCGCCGGGTCGAAGAGTTCGCCCATCGGCAGGAGGAATCCCTCCACGATCTGCGCGAGCCCGGTCCAGGTCCCCGCGACCGGGTGGCTGCCGGGTATGACGTAGACGGCGTCGGCGGCGACGAGGCCGCCGATCGCGCCGGCGTCCCGTTCCCGCAGGGCCCGGAGATAGCGGTCGACCACGCTCCTGGCGTCCTGGCTCGTCCCGGTGGGGCTGGCGGTGGTGTCGGTCATCGTCTCTCCTTCAGCGCGCGGGCGCGTCGTCGAGCAGCAGGGGGGTGAGGGCGCGCCGGAAGTCCTTGAACATCACGGATTCCGGCGCGTGGCGCAGGTACACGTCGCGCACGGCCCGCAGGACGGGGTTGCCGAGCTGCTCGAAGCCGCCGAACCGGCGGGAGACCTCGACCATCTCCCTGGTCCGGTCGCGCCGCAGGTCCTCGTACCGGCGCAGCGCGGCGACCGGGTCCGTTCCCGCGGCCAGGCACTGCGCGAGGACCACGGCGTCCTCGATGGCCGAGCTGCCGCCCTGGGCGAGGCTGGGCAGCATCGGGTGGGCGGCGTCGCCGAGGAGCGTCACCGGCCCCTCGCCCCAGTGCGGGAGGAAGGGGCGGTCCTGGGCCGGTACGGCGACGATGTCCTCGACCGCCGTGGTCTCGATGGCCCGGCGCACCTCGTCGGCCCATCCGTCGTAGGCGCGCACGATCTGGTCCTTGTCGCCGTCCCAGCGGCGCGCGGCGTCGGCCGGCATGTTCAGGGTGCCCCACCAGTAGGCGCGGCCGTGCCCGATGTCGTGGATGCCGAAGCGCCTGCCCAGGCCCCAGTAGTGGGCGTTGTAGCCGCGGGTGATCTTCGGGTGGGTGAAGGGGGTGACGGAGAGCCAGCAGAGGAATCCGCCGTACCGGGGGCCGCTGTCGTCGCCGGTGCGCCGGCGGCGTATCGCGGAGTTGACGCCGTCGGCGCCGATCAGGATGTCCCCGGTGGCTTCGCGGCCGTCCTCGAAGCGGACCCGGACGCCGTCGCCGGTGATCTCGTATCCGGTGGCGGCCGCGCCGACCGTGACGGGCGGTCCCCCGAGGGCGTCGAGCAGGGCGGCCTGGAGGTCGCCGCGGTACATCGCCACGCTGGGGGCGCCCATCCGCCCGCCCGCGGTCTCGACCGGCAGGGAGCGCAGGGAGCGTCCCTTGTCGGTCATGATCTCGGTGTGCAGGATCGTCTGGCCGCGCTTCTCCAGTCCGAGGTCGATGTCGAGGGCGCGCAGGGCGGCCACGGCGTTGCTCATCACGGAGATGCCGAAGCCGGCGGGGCGCAGGTCGGGGGCGCGCTCGAAGACCTCGACGTCGACGCCGACCCTGCGCAGGGTGACGGCGGCGGCGAGCCCTCCGATGCCGGCTCCGATCACGAGGGCGCGGGGGCGGTTGCGGTGCGGCACGTCAGTGTCCCTTCTCGGTGGTGCGGGGCGCGGCGGGCGGCGCCCCGGTGGCGCGGGGGCCGTCGCAGGCGTCGCGTGCGAGCGCGGCGACGGCCTGGGCGAGGTGCGCCACGTGCGGCTCCTCCATGATCGAGAGGTGGTCGCCGGGCACCTGGACGACCTCCACACGGCCGGCGGTCATGGTGTGCCAGCCGTTGGCGGGGTCGGTGTGCCGGGTCGCGCCCGCGCCGTGCATGGCGTGCAGGACCTGCGGCAGCGGTTCGCGGGCGCGGACCAGGGTGACGTCGTCGGCTCCGGGACCGGGTTCGTACGCCTGCGTCGCCCGCCAGTTGGCCTCGTACACGGTGAAGAGGCGGCCGACGAGCGAGCCCCCGCTGCCGGGGGGCAGGATGCCCTCGTCGGCGGCGACGCGGGCGATGAAGGCGAACTTCTCCTCCAGCGTGGTGAGTTCCGCGGGGATGGCCTCCAGCGGCGAGTCGCCGCCCCGGCCGAGCAGCAGGAGTTCCCAGAAGAACCAGCCCAGCAGCGCCTCGTCGGTGAAGGCCCGGCGTTCCTGGAGCGGCCCGAGGGCCACGGTGTCCAGCAGGATCACTCTGGCCACCTCCGCGCCTGCCGCCCGGAGTTGGCGGGCCATCTCGAAGGCCACGAAGCCGCCGAAGGACCAGCCGCCGATGGTGTACGGGCCCTCGGGCCGTATCCGGCGCATGGCCGCGACGTAGCTCGCCGCGATCTCGGGGACCGTGCGCAGGGGCTCGGTCCCGACGTCGCCGCCGGCCGCCTGGAAGGCGAACACCGGCTGGTCGTCGGGGAGGTGGCGGGCGAGCGGGACGTAGCAGAGCACGTTGCCGCCCATGGGGTGGGCGAGGAACAGGGGCGGTCGGCTGCCGCCGGGGCGGATCGGCACCAGGGGGTCGAAGACGGCCCGCGCGCCGCCGGCGCGCAGCCTTTCGGCGAGGGCGGCCACCGTCGGGGCGGCGATGAAGGCGGAGATGGGCAGGGAGAACCCGTAGCGCCGCTCGACCAGGACGGCGAGCCGCATGGTGGTGAGCGAGGTGGCCCCCAGGGTGAAGACGTCGTCGTGGACGCCGACGCGCTCCACGCCCAGGAGGTCCGCGAGCAGGGCCGCCAGGGTCTGTTCGTACGCGTCGCGGGGGGCTTCGCCGCCCCGGCCGGCCGGCCGGGTCAGCGGCAGGGCCCGCAGCGCGGCGTCGTCGCGTTTGCCGCTGGGGGTCAGGGGCAGGGCCGGCAGCCACTCGATGTGCTGGGGCGCCATGAACGCGGGGAGGACGGCGCGCAGTCCGGCGCGGAGCGCGTCCAGGTCGGTGCGTTCGGCGTCGCCGACCAGGAAGGCGGCGAGGAAGACCTCCCCGCTCGGTGCGGTGCGGGCCACCACGGCGGCCTGCCGGACGTGGACGTCGCGGTGGCGGGCCGCGGCGCGGACGAGGGCGACCTCGGCCTCGGCGGGTTCGACCCGGTAGCCGCGGATCTTCACCTGGGCGTCGGACCGGCCCGTGCAGACCAGGGCCCCGCCGGGCAGGAACCGGCCGAGGTCGCCGGTCCGGTAGGCGGGGACCGGCCCCTCGGGTCCGGCGATGCGCACGAACCGCTCGTCGGCCGGGGCGGACGCGCCGAGATAGCCGTCGGCGAGGGCCGCGCCGGACAGGTACAGCTCGCCCGTCACCCCGGCGGGGACCGGGCGGCCCCGCGGGTCGAGCACCTGGACGCCGACGCCGGGCAGGGGGGCGCCGATCGGGACGAGCGCCGGGAAGCGGGCCGGGTCGCCGGTCAGGGTATGGCGGGTCGCCACGTGCGTCTCGGTGGGCCCGTACTGGTTCTCCAGGATCGCCCCCGGCAGCGCGGCGAGGAGGGCGCGGATCTCGTCGGTGACGCGCAGTTGCTCGCCGGAGGAGACGATCACCCGCAGCGCGCGCGGGGCCGTGCCGAGCGCCCCGTACGCCTCGGCGAGCTGTTGGAGGGCCACGTAGGGCAGGAAGATCCGGGCCGCGCCGCTCTCGTCGAGCAGCCGCAGCAGCGCCCGCATGTCCCGCCGCTCGTCCTCGGTGACCAGGCGCAGGACGCCGCCCGCGCAGAGCGTGGAGTAGATCTCCTGGAAGGCGACGTCGAAGCTGAGCGGCGCGTACTGGACGGTGGTGCGGCCGGCGGCGGCGCTCTCGGCCCGGATCTGCCAGCCGATGAGGTTGGCCAGTGAGCGGTGGGGCATCACGACGCCCTTGGGGCGGCCGGTGGAGCCGGAGGTGAACAGGATGTACGCGGTGGTGTCGAGCCCGATCCGCCGCGGGAGCGGGGCCCCCTCCCCCGCGCCGGGGTCCGGGGCGAGGAGGGTCTCCGCGGTCAGCAGCAGGTCCGGGTCGGGCAGCAGGCCGGCGTCCGAGGCGCGGGCGATCACGCACAGGGGCTCGGCCTGCTCCACCATGGCGGCGAGCCGGGCCCGCGGGTAGGCGGTGTCCAGGGGGACGCAGGCCGCGCCCGCCTTGGCGGCGGCGAGGATCGCGGCGACCGTCTCCGGCGAGCGGTCCATGGCGATGCCGACGCGGGTTCCGGGGCGGACGCCGAGGGCGAGGAGCCGCCGGGCCGCCCGGTCGGCGGTCTCCCGCAGCTCCCGGTAGCTCCAGGTGCGCCCGCCGGTGGTGACGGCGTCCGCGTCGGGGGCGAGGTCGGCCTGCCGGTCGAAGAGCGAGACGACGTCGTCGGTGCTCGGCAGTCCGCTCGCGCCGCCGGGGAGCGGTTCCGGGGCGGCCAGGAAGGCGAAGTCGGGCGCCTCCTCGGGCCGGGTGACGAGGCGGTGCAGCACGCGGGTGAAGGCGTCGGCGAACAGCTCGGCCTGGGCCGGGGTGATGCTGTCGCCGTCCCCGTCGACGCGCAGCGAGAGCGTGCCGTCGACCGGGTGGAGGAAGGCGTTGACGAGGAGCTGGAAGTCGGTCTCCTCCCAGGTCGTGAACTCCTCCAGGCGGACGTCGGGAAGGCTCAGCACCTCGGAGAGCATGTGGAAGTGGACGTAGTTGAACGCGGTGTGCAGGACCGGGCGGCCGCCCCGGTCGGCCTGCATGGCGCTCAGCGGGTAGCGCTGGTGGGCGCGGCCGGCGGTCTCCTGCCGGAACAGTGCGCGGGCGACGCCGATCCAGCCGCCCGCGGCCTCGGCGGAGGTGAGGCGCACGGGGACGGTGTTGAGGAAGAGGCCCGCCATGCGGTCGGCGTCCGCGCGTTCGGGCCGCCCGTGGGTGATCACGCCGGTGGTGAGGTCGTCGGCGCCGGAGAAGAGCCGCAGGGTCAGGCAGTACGCGGCGAGCAGCAGGGACTTCACCGGCAGCGCGTGCTCCGCGGCGAGGGCGCGGGTGCGGCGGGTGAGGTCGTCGGGCAGCACGGCGCGGTGGACGACGTGGGCCGCCTCGCGCGGGGGTTCGGCGGGCGCGAAGCCGTCCAGGCGCAGGGCCCGCGCGCCCGCGAGGCGCCGCTGCCAGTGCGCGCGGGCGGCCGGGTCCGCCAAGGCCTCCCGTTCGTCGCGCACGTGGTGGGCGGGGGTGGGCGGAGGGGTGTCGGGGACGGCGGGGATGTCCGCGCCGAGGGCGTGCAGGTAGTCCTGGAGGAGTTCGCCCAGGAGGTTGGCGACGCTGCCGCCGTCGAGCAGCGCGTGGTGGAAGCTGAGCACCAGGTCGACGGCGTCGTCGCGGACGTGGGCGCGGAAGAGGTACAGCGGCGCCCGCTCCAGGTCGTACGGGTGGAAGCGGCGCTCCTCGATGTGGCGGGCGATCTCGGCCTCGGCGGCCGCGGGGGCGCGCCCCCGCAGGTCGGCGGTCTCCAGGCCGCCCGGCGCGTCGGCGTGCACGATCTGGAGGGGCTCGCTGGAGGCGCCGAGGTCGAAGGAGGAGCGCAGGGCGGGGTGGCGGGCGGTGAGGCGGTCGAAGGCGGCGCGGAAGCGCGTGCCGTCCCAGGCCATGGCCAGGCGGTAGCGGAAGACGTCGTGGTAGACGGCGGAGCGCTCGTCCCGGCGGCTGTGGTAGACCAGCCCGAGCTGGAGCCGGGTCAGCGGGAAGGCGTCGACCGCTCGGTGGAGGCGGGCCCGGTCGAGGCGGGGGACGAGGGCGAAGGGTTCGAGCGGGGCGGCGGGGCCGGAGGTCTCGGCGGTGTGCGCCGCGAGCGCCGCGACCGTGGGGTGCCGGACCAGGTCGTCCAGGGAGAAGTGCAGGCCCTGCCGTTCGGCGAGCGCCCGGATGCGGAGCATCAGGAGCGAGTCCCCGCCCAGCGCGTAGTAGTCGTCGTGGACGCCGACCCGCGGCGTTCTCAGCACCTCGGCCCAGACGCCGGCGAGCAGTCTCTCGGCCCTGGTGCGCGGGGCGCGGCCCGCGGGCGGGGCCGGGGCGGCGTCGGGTGCGGGCAGCCGGTCGCGGTCCAGCTTGCCGCTCGGGGTGAGCGGGACGGCGTCGATGCGCCGGAAGCGGGCCGGGATCATCGCGTCGGGGAGGGACGCGGCGAGTCGGCGGCGGAGGAAGGGCGCCTCCAGGTCGTCGTCGGCCACGTAGTAGCCGACCAGGAAGACGCCGAGCTCGGGGTCGGTGCGGTCGGCCACGGCGGCGTCCCGCACGCCGGGTATGCGGCGCAGGGCGTCCTGGACCTCGCCGGTCTCGACGCGGTGGCCGCGGATCTTCACCTGGCCGTCGATCCGGCCGAGGTATTCCAGCGTGCCGTCGCCCAGCCAGCGGGCGAGGTCGCCCGTGCGGTACAACCGGCCGCCGGCGGCGAAGGGCGCGTCGGTGAACTTCTCCCGCGTCAACTCGGGCCGGTCGAGGTAGCCGCGGGCCACCGCGACGCCGCCGACGCACAGCTCGCCGGGGACGCCGACGGGCTGGGGTTCGCCGTCCCGGTCCAGGACGTGCAGTTCGACGTTGTCGATGGGCCGCCCGATGGGGACGCGGGCCGCGGGCCCGTCCTGCGGGGCCGGGCAGACGTGCGCGGAGACGTCGACGGTGGCCTCGGTCGGCCCGTACAGGTTGACCAGGACGGGCGCGTCGGCGCCGAGGACCCGGTGGAACTGCTCCACCCGTCCGGGCGACAGGGCCTCGCCGCTGCAGAAGACGTGGCGCAGCGATCCGGCGTGGCGGCGCAGGTCGGGCGACTCCTCCAGCAGGTCGAGGAAGGGGCCGAGCATGGAGGGGACGAAGTGCACGACGGTGACGTTCCGCCGGCGGACCGTCTCCAGGATCTGCCGGGGGTCCTTCTCGCCGCCCGGCGGCAGCAGGGCGACCGAGGCCCCCTCGACGGCCCACCAGAACAGCTCCCACACCGACACGTCGAAGGAGACGGGGGTCTTCTGCAGCAGGACGTCGTCCGGGCCGATCGGGAAGGCGCGCTGCATCCAGGCGAGCCGGTTGACGACGGACCGGTGTTCGACCATGACGCCCTTGGGTCGGCCGGTCGAGCCGGAGGTGTGGATCACGTAGGCGAGGTCGCGGGGGCCCGCCGCGGGCGGCACGGGGTGCGAGGGGCCCCGGAGCAGTTCGGCGACGGGGCGGACGGGGGTGCCCGGCGGGGTCGGTACGGGCAGGTCGGGGCGGTCCGTCAGGACCGCGCGGGCCGCGCTGTCCGCCAGGATGACGGCGATGCGCCGTTCGGGGTGCGTCGGGTCCACCGGGGCGTAGGCGGCGCCCGCCTTGAGGATGCCGAGGACGGCGGCGAGCAGGTGCGGGCCGCGCTCCATGAGGACGGCGACCCGGTCGCCGGTGCGCACCCCCTGGGCTCGCAGGGACCGCGCCACCTGGTTGGCCCGCGCGTCGAGTTCGGCGTAGGTCAGGCTCTCGCCGCCGTCCGCCGCGTACACGGCGGTCCGGGCGGGCACGCGGGCCGCCCGCTCCTCGATCAGGGCGTGCAGGGTGGTGCGGTCGGCGAAGGGGACGCGGGGGCCGCGGGAGAAGCGGCGCAGTTCGTCCTGTTCGCGCTCGCTGAGCATCGGCAGCTCGCCGGCCGGGCGTTCGGGTTTGGCGAGCCCGTGGGTGATCAGCGAGGTGAGGTGTTCGACGAGCGAGGTGATGGGCAGGTCGGCGTCGAACACGTCGGTGGCGTAGCGGAGTTCGACCACGAGGTCCGGGCGGCCGCGGGTGGCGGTGACGCTGACGACCAGCGCCTCGTCCTCGTGCGGCGGCGCGGTGAACACCGGTCCCCCGCGCACCACGCCCGCCGGTTCCAGCGGGGTGCGCAGGGTCATGTAGGTCAGGGTGACGTCGAAGAGGCGGCGCTCCCGCGATCCGCCGGCCGGCAGCTCCCGCAGGACGTCCCCGATCGGCAGCCGCTGGTGCTGCTGGAGCAGGCCCACCGATTCCCGTACGTCGGCGGCGATGTCCAGGAGGGGCTTGCCGTCGGGGACCTCGATGCGCAGCGGCAGCGTGTTGGCGTACTGGGCGACGGCGGTCAGCTCCGTCCGGCTGCGCCGGTTGAGCAGCGGTACGCCGATCACGGCCTGCTGGGTGCGGTGCACGCGGGCGAGCCAGACGCCGAGCGCGGCGGCGAAGAAGGAGAAGGGGGCGGCGCCGCTCCTCCTGACGGCCTCGGCCGCCTCGGGCGGGAGCGTGAACGTGTGGAAGCCGAAGGCGGGCGCGCCGCCCTGCCGCCGCCGGTCGAAGCAGCGGGGGTCCGTCCGGGCCAGTTCGGCGCGGTGGAAGGCCCGGTCCTCCTCCTGCTCGGGCGAGCCGAAGTAGGCGTCGCGGCCGGTGACGGCGGTCAGCGCGGAGGGGGCGGGGCCCCGGTCGCGCGGTTCCAGGCCGCGCGAGCGGCGGTCGTACTCCGCGACCACCTCGGTGTGCAGGATCTCCGCGCCCCGGCCGTCCAGGAGCAGGTGGTGCGCCTTCAGGAAGAGGTGGACCGCCTCCTCGCCCTCCCGCAGCAGCACCGCGCGGAAGAGCCGCCGGCCGCGCAGGTCGAAGGGGACGACGAGGGCCCGTTCGCGCCAGGCCCGGCACGCCGCCGCGGGGTCGGCCTCGGCGGAGAGGTCGACCGTCTCGACCACCGGTGCGCCGTCGTCCGCCAGGGTGTCGGCGCACCACTGGCGGGGCGTCCCGTCCACCTCGTCGAAGCGGAGGCGGAAGGCGTCGTGGCGCTCCAGCGCGCGAGTGAGGCAGTCCCGCAGCAGCTCGGCGTCGACGGCCCCCGTGAACCGCTCGAAGACGGCTCCGTTGAACTGCGGGCTGCCCGGAGACCGGGCTTCCGCGAGCCAGATGTCACGCTGGTACGGGGACAGGCGCACGTTTCGCGTAGTGATGGGGCGCTCCCTGGTCTCGGACGGGCGGCGTGGCGCCGCACGGTCTCTTCACGTTCCGGCTTCTCCGGTGCCCGCGGCGGGCCGCCCCGCGTGGTGTCGCAGCGCCCGTGCGGTCAGCTCCTCGGCGGCGCCGGTGTATCCGGCCGGGTCGAGCAGGCTCTCCAACTCCTCGGCGCCGAAGTGCCGGGCGACGGCGTCCTCGCGTGAGAGGACCTGGGCGAGCGGCAGGCCCGAGGCGGCCGCCGTGCGCGCGGCCCGGCTCAGCACGTCCTTCGCGGCGGCCTTGCCGAGCAGCGGCGCGAGCACGGCCGCCAGCCGCTCCGAGACGATCAGGCCCCCGGTCAGGTCCAGGTTGGTCCGCATCCGGCCGGGCGAGACCTCCAGCCCGGCCACCAGTTCGCGCGCGGTGTGCGCGGCCCCTCCGGCCAGCCGCAGGCACTCGCGCAGCGGCAGCCACTCGGCGTGCCAGGCACCGGCCGAGCGTTCGTCCTCGGAGAGCATCGCCTGCGCCAGCACACCGGCGTACGCGGGGACCTGGAGGGCCGCCGAGCGGATCAGCGTGGCCAGCGCGGGGTTCCGCTTCTGCGGCATCGCCGAGGAGACCCCGCGGCCGGCCGCCGCGGGCTCGGCGACCTCGGCGGTCTCGGTCCGGGCCAGCGACTGCACGTCCACCGCGATCTTCCCCAGGACGCCGGTGGCCAGGGCCAGTTCGGCGGCCAGTGCGGCGACGGGGGCGCGGTGGCTGTGCCAGGGCAGCACGGGGGCGGACAGCCCCGTCTCCGCGGCGAACCGCTCGGTCAGCCGCTGTGCGTAGCCCTCGGCCGCGGTCTCCCCCCGTGCCGCGCGGTGCAGCCGCTCGTATTCGACGTAGCCGGCCAGCGTGCCCGCCGCGCCGCCGAGTTGGACGACCAGCCCCTCGGACCGCAGTCGGCGCAGCCGGTCGGCGGCGGCGCGGACGGCCGCCAGCCAGCCGGCCGCCTTGAGCCCGAACGTCGTGGGCACCGCGTGGAGGGCGAGGGTGCGTCCGGCCATGAGGGTGCGCGCGTGCTCCGCGGCCAGCGTCCGCAGGGACGCGGCGATCGCGTCCAGGTCGGCCACGAGCAGGTCCAGGGTCCGGTCGGCGACGAGCATCAGGGCGGTGTCGAAGATGTCCTGGCTGGTCGAGCCCCGGTGCACGTGGTCGGCCGCCTCCGGGGCCTCTTGGGCCACCAGGGCGGTGAACGCCTGGACGACGGCCACCACCGGGTTGGCCGCGCCCCGGCTGAGCACCGCGATCGCGCGGAGGTCCAGCCGGTCGGCCCGGGCGAGCGCGGTGATCGCCTCCGCCGCCGCCTCCGGTACGTTGCCCAGGCTCGCCTGGGCCCGTACGAGGGCGGCTTCCGCGTCGAGCAGCGCCTGCAGCCAGGCGGCGTCGGAGGTGGCCGCCTCCGCCGGGACGCCGGCCCGCACCGGGCTGAGCAGCCCGGCGTCGATGGCACCGCGGGGGTGGGCGGGGGGCGTGGTGGCGCTCACCTCGTCAGCTCTCCCATCATCTCGTTGTCCGGGCGCGACCGTTCGGCCAGGCCGAGCACGGCGTGCGCGATGGCGTCCGCGTCCTGCAGCGTCACGGAGTTGACGCCGGGGCGGATGCCCGCCGCCGTCGCCCAGTGCACGGATTCGGTGGGCACGCCGAAGGCGAAGCGGCGCGGATGCGCACGGCCCTCGGCGTCGATCAGGTGGAACGGCGCCTGGGTGACGGCGAGCCCGCCGGTCTCGTACGCCGTGCCGTGGGGGCCGGCGACCTCGTAGGGGCGGCACCCGCCGGTCTCCAGGAGGTGGCGGAGCAGCGGGTCGGCGGTCGTGCGCAGGTCGATCTCGGGCAGGCGGGCCTCGATCAGGGCGGTGGCCTCGACCAGCGAACCGGGGACCGCCGCGGACTCGAGGGTGAAGACCCCCGCGTCCTGGTCGGTGCCGGACCGCGCGTCGGGGCCGAGCACCCGCAGGACGCCGGCCTCGATGAGGGCGATCGCCTGCTCGATCCGGCCGGCCGGCGGGCCGATGGAGAGGAACGCGTTGAGCGGGGTGTACCAGCCGTCCAGGTGCTCGCGGTGCGAGCTGCCGGTGAGTCCGCCGTGGTCGACGATCAGCCGCAGCTCGTTGCGCAGGTCGCGCAGGACGTCGAGGGCGGCCTTGAGCGGCCCGGCCACGTTGCCCGCGCGGGCGGCCCGCAGGTCCTCGCGCAGATGGTCCAGGAGCCAGTCCTGGAAGTCCCGCGGGGAGGCGAAGTCGCGGTCGGCGTACGGGCGGGCGATCCGGTCCCAGTCCCAGTGGTCGCGCCGGGCGATGCCGAAGTCCGCGAGGACGTCGCGTTCCCGGCGGCTGCCGGGCGGCGCGGCGAGGTAGCGGGCCCGCAGCCGCTCCGCGTCGCCGGCGCGGCCGTCGGCGGTGAGGAGGGTGGCGTAGTAGACGGTCTCGACCTCCTTGGAGACCAGCGGCCAGACGGCCGCCTGGAAGTCGATGCCTCCGTGCCGCAGGGACCGCTCCCGCAGGGCGCGGATGACCTCGGCGTCCAGCACGGCGGGCCGGTGGCGGCCGTGGGGGCCCTTCTGGTTCTCGCCGCGCGAGTGGAAGGGCAGCCCTCTGCGGGAGCCGGCGACCAGCCGGGGTTCGCGGCCCGAGGGCAGGTAGTGCAGCCCGTCGGCGCGGCGCACGAAGCGGCCGCCGCGGCCGAGCGTCAGCAGGGCCATGTAGTCGAAGAAGTTGAGGCCGAGTCCGAGCAGCGCGACGGTCCGCCCCGGCTCGATCGGTGCGAGGTCGACGTCCGCCGGGTTGGCGGGCGCCACGTAGGAGAGGCCGTGGGCGCGGGCGAAGTCGGCGAGTCCGCTCTGCCGGTGCGACCGGCGTACGGGCAGGTGCCCCTGGGCCAGGACGACGGCGTCGAGTCCGTCGAGGAGGACGCCGTCGTCCAGCAGCACGCTCTGCGCGCCGCCCCCCTCCGGCTCCTCCTCGATCGCGACCGCCCTGGCCCGGTGGACGACCGCGGTCAGCCGGGCGGGAGCGGTCCTGACGACCCGCTGGAAGACCCACTCCAGGTAGTGGCCGTAGAAGGCGCGGGTCGGGTAGGAGTCGGGGCCGAGCGTCCGCGCCTCCTCCAGCACCCGCGGGTCGGGCTGCCGGTCGTCCATGGGGCCGACCAGGGTCAGGAAGCGCGCCCATTCGTAGAGGCTGGGGCCGGGGGCGAGTACGCCGTCGATCTCGACGCTCTCGTCCGTGAACATCGTGACCTGGCTGGCCACGGTGTTCATCAGCAGGTGCTCGGGCTGGTCGGTGCGCCAGACCTGCCCGGCCCCCGCCGGGTACGGGTCGACCACGTGCACGGTGATCGGCGTCCCGTCCTGCGCCGACGCGGCGTTCGCGCACAGCCGTTCCAGGACCGAGAGGCCGCGGGGCCCGGCACCGATGAGGCAGACGTCGAGCCGTCGGCTGGTCATAGTCAGTTGCTCCACTGAATCGGAAGTCGATGTAGGTGCGCGCCCGCGGGCGGCGGGGCGGCCGTGCCTCAGGGACCGGCGGTCGCGCCGCTCAGCCGCAGCCCGCCGGGGGCGCCGACCGGGATGCGGCCGCGGCCCTGAACGCCGCGGACCAGGGCCGCGGTGAGGTGCGCCCGACTGGCGCGGTACCGCTCCGGTGCGTCCGCGCCCAGGTCCAGCAGGGCGTCGACGAGCACGCGGAGGTCCTGCGCGACCTCGGCGAGCACCTCGGCGACGGCGCTCGCGTTGGAGCCGATGATGTCGGTCCACAGCTCGGCGTCCCCGGCGGCGATCCGGGTGGTGTCGCGCAGCCCCTGCCCGGCGAGTTCGAGTTCGCTCTCCTCGCCGTGCAGGAGGCGGGCGGCCAGCAGGCTCGCCACCACGTGCGGGGTGTGGGAGATCAGGGCCACCGCCCGGTCGTGCTCCTCGTGGCCCATCACGACCGGGCGGGCGCCGCAGAGCCCGGCGAGTTCCACCGCCCGGTCGTGGGCCCGCCGGCCGGTGGCGGCGGCGGGTGTGAGCACCCAGGGCCTCCCCCGGAAGAGGTCGCCGCGGGCGGCGAGAGGGCCGGACTGCTCCCGGCCCGCCATGGGGTGCCCGCCCACGTAGCGGCTGAGGTCGCAGCCGAGCGCGGCCGCCTCCGCCTGGGGGCCGGCCTTGACGCTCGCCGCGTCGGTGAAGTCGTGGGCCAGCCCGAGCCGCTGGTGCTCGTGCAGGGCTGAGGCCACGTGCTGCGGGGGCACCGCGAGGATCGCCAGGTCCACGGGCGCGGCCGGCACGGCCGCCACGCCGGCGCCCATGCCGGCCGCGGTGCGGGCCGCCTCCGGGTCCCGGTCGATCAGGTAGGTGGTCACGCCCCGGCCCCGCAGGGCCAGGGCGATCGAGGTACCGATCAGGCCGGTCCCCACCACTGCGGCACTGCGCATCAGCGGCTGCTCCACAGCACCGGCAGGTACTCGGGGTCGCTGTAGTCCGGGGCGCCCTCGGCGGTCCTGCGCACCAGCACGTCGTGGTTGTAGGCGACCTTCGTGCCGTCCGAGCGGAAGAACTCGCGGTAGCGGTTCTCGCCGTCCTGGAGGTGGAGGGAGATCGCGCGGCGGGGCCGGTCGCTCACGTTCGGGCCGCTGCCGTGGTAGGTGCGGCAGTGGTGGAAGTTGACGTGGCCCTTCGGGATGCGGACGGGTATCTTGCGCACCTCGACGCCGTTGTAGCGGGCGTTCTCCTCCAGCATGACCTCCAGCTCGTCGCGGTCCCGCTCGGCGAAGTGGAGGGTGGTGGCGTCGTTGTCCGCGGTCTCCTTCCAGGCGTGGCTGCCGTCCACCATGGTGATCGTGCCCATCTGCTCGTCGCAGTCGTGGAAGGGGATGAACGCGGTGAGCATCCGCTCGGAGGTGGACGTGGACCAGTAGTGGCGGTCGAAGTGCCAGGGCACGATGTTCGACGTCTCTTCCGCGACCGGCGGCTTGTAGATCAGCGTGGACTGGAAGATGCGGATCTCCGCGGCCTCGGCGAGCCGCGCGGCCACCGCGCCGAGCAGCGGCTTGCGCAGGATGCGGCCGATCGTGTCGTCCTCGTAGTGGATGTAGTCGTTGTGGCGCTGCACGTCGCCCTGGTCCGGCGTCCAGTAGGCGAGCTTGGCCGGGCGCGCCGGCAGCGTGCGGTCGCGGTGGCCGGCGTAGAAGCGCTCGCTGGCCGATTCGAGGAGGTCCACCTCCTCGTCGGTGAACAGCTTCTGCGAGAGGTACCAGCCGTGCTCGGCGTAGAAGAGGACGTCATCGTCGGTGGGGAGGAGCGCCTTCTCCTCCTCGGTCAGGGTGAAGGGCGCGGTTTCCTGTGCAGTCACGGTCTTCCTTCGGTGCGAGGGTGGTTGCGCGTACGGAGGCCGGGCGGAGGTCAGGCGGTCGCCTTCTCGCGGGCCACGGCCTCGTAGAGGGCCTTGATGTTGCCGCTGCCGAACGTGCGGGCGCCGTGCCGGTCGATGACCTCCCAGAAGAAGGTCTTCCGGACGTGGAGGGACTGGGTGAAGATCTGGAAGACCTGGCCCCAGTGGTCCTGGTCGACCAGGACGTTGGTGCGCCGGAGGTCCTCGATCGTGAGGTCGGGGCGGCCCATGCGGGCCTCCAGCTCCTCGTAGTACGTGTCGGGCGTCTCCAGGAACCGCACCCCGCGGGCCTCCAGCGCCGGCACGGTGGTGACGATGTCGTCGGTGAGCAGGGCCAGGTGCTGGACGCCGGCGCCGTTGTGGTTGGCGAGGAAGGTGTCGATCTGGCCGGGCTTGCGGTCGGTCACCGGCTCGATGAGGGTGAAGGTGACCTGCCCCGAGGGGCTCTGGACCACCTTGGAGTCCATGGCCTGCTCACCGACCTCGATGAACTCCTCGAAGATCTGCCGGAAGCCGAAGACCTTCTCGTAGAAGGCGACGGTGGGGCCCAACTGGCCGGCGGGCAGGCAGATCGCCGCGTGGTCCACGGTGCTCAGCAGTCCGTCGGTCCCGTCGGGGTCCTCGGCGAAGATGTCCATGACGCCGGGCAGGAACTGCTCGCGGTCGCCGGTGCGCTGCACGAAGCGGTGGGCGACGTCGCCGAAGCCGAGCACGGAGGCGGTGACCACCTCGGCGCCGTCCTTGCTGTACGTCCGCGGCTCGTCGACCGCGGTGGCGCCCCGCTCGACGGCGAGGGCGAACGCCTTGGCGGCGT
Source organism: Streptomyces sp. NPDC041970 (assembly GCF_055588985.1). Classification (NCBI taxonomy): domain Bacteria; kingdom Bacillati; phylum Actinomycetota; class Actinomycetes; order Kitasatosporales; family Streptomycetaceae; genus Streptomyces; species Streptomyces sp. NPDC041970. Next base: position 54,952 of record NZ_JBVJCD010000023.1, on the reverse strand, counting down.
CGGTGACCTCGAACGCGATGTTGGCGACCCCGTCGCCGTGCTGGGCCACGTACGCGGCGGCCGGGTGGCCCGCGGTCAGCGCGGAGGTCAGGACGACCTCGATCCCGCCCTGGCGCAGCAGCAGGGAGCGGTGGTCGGCCTGGCCCGTCTCGGGGCCCGCCTGGCCGCAGACGCGGAATCCGAACGCGGCGCAGAGGAAGAACGCCGACTGCTGTGCGTCCCCCACGTAGAACTCGACATGGTCGACGGCTCCGATGTTCACGGCTGTTGTCCTATTCTCTGGCGCTTCTCACGCGTGCTCGCGGCACCGAGCAGCAGGCTGACGTTGTGGCCGCCGAAGGCGAACGAGTTGGAGATCGCGGCGTCGATCCGCTGGTGCCGGGCCTCGCCCCGGACGTGGTCCAGGTCGCAGGCCGGGTCGACCTCGTCGAGGTTGTGGGTGGGTGGGAGCCGGCTCTGCGCGATGGCGAGGGCGCAGATGGCCGCCTCGACCGCGCCGGACCCTCCCAGCAGGTGGCCGGTCATCGACTTCGTGCTGCTGACGGCCGGCGCGTGGTCGCCGAAGACGGCGTGCACGGCCTTGGTCTCGGCGACGTCGCCCAGCTTGGTCGCGGTGCCGTGGGCGTTGACGTAGCCGACGTCCCGCGGGACGAGCCCGCCGGTGGCGAGCGCCCCGCGCATACTCTGCGCGGCGCCCTCGCCGTCCGGGCGCGGGGCCGTGGGCCGGTGGGCGTCGGTGGTGACGCCCCAGCCCAGGAGGTCGGCGTAGCCCGCTGCTCCCCGCGCGTCGGCGTGCGCGGCGCGTTCGACGACGAGGACGCCCGCGCCCTCGGCGAGGACGAAGCCGTTGCGCCGGCGGTCGAAGGGGCGGCTGGCCGCCTCCGGGTCGTCCCAGCCCTGGGCGAGCGCCCTGGCGTGGGCGAAGGCCAGCGCGGAGGTGGGGTTGAGGGGGGCCTCGGCCCCGCCGCAGACCACCACGTCGGCCTCGCCGTACCGGATCAGCCGGGCGGCCTCCGCCACGGCGTGGGCGCCGGCGGCGCACGCGGTGGCGATCGCCGAACTCCAGCCGCGGATGCCGTACTTGATGGCGATGCGGGCGGCCGCCATGTTCGGCAACATGCCGGGGAGGAGGTAGGGGCTGACGGCGGTGGGGCCGCGCCGGCTGCGGGCCTCGGCCTGCGCCTCGTACGTCGTCAGTCCGCCCGCGCCGCTGGAGACGACGACGGCGACCCGGTGCGGGTCGGCGTTCTGCCCGACGACGATGCCGGCGTCGAGCAGCGCGTCGTCCGCGGCGGCCAGGGCCATCAGGGCGTAGCGGTCGACGAGGCGGCCCTCGCTGGGCGGCAGCACCTCGCGGGCCTCGATGTCCGGGGCGATGCCCGCCACGTCCACGCTGCCGTGGAGGAGGTGCCCGACGGGGGGCCGGCGCAGGCCGGACTTGCCGTGGCAGAGGGCGTCGAAGGTGTCGGCCGCGCCGCGGCCGAGGGGGGTGAAGACGCCGAGTCCGGTGACGACGGCTCTGTTGTCCGCGGTGGGGCCGGTCATGCCGCCACCTGCCCGGCGGTGGCCGGGGCGGCGAACAGCTCGCCGTTCAGGAAGCGCTGGCGCAGCAGGATCTTGCGGACCTTGCCGGTGGCGCCCAGCGGGATGAGGTCCGGGCTGACGGCGACGACGCGCTCGACGGTGCTCGCGACGTGCGGGTCGAGGGCGGCCAGGACCTCTTCGGTCCGGTCGGCGTCCTGGTCGGCCTGCGGGTCGAGGAAGAGCAGGACGGAGGTGGCGACGCGGTCCTCGGTCCGCACGGCGACGACGGTGCATTCGAGCACGTCGGGGCAGTGGGCGAGGACCTTCTCCTCGCAGAGCATGGTGTAGAGCTTTCTGCCCTCGCCGAGGTCCACGGCGTCCACGGCGCGGTCGACGTGGTAGTAGTACCCCTCCTCGTCGCGGTAGACGAGGTCGCCGGTGAGGAAGTAGCCGTCCCGGCGGGTGCGGTAGGTGGTGACGGAGTCGTTCCAGTAGCCGAGCGAGAGGGTGGGGGCGTCGATGGCGAGCTGGCCCACCTCCCCCACGCCGAGCTTCTCCCCGTCGTCGTCGACGACGGCCACGTTCGAGAAGGCGTGCGGCTTGCCGATGCACCGGCCGTAGCGGACGGTCTCGGGGGCGTGGGTGATGAAGAACTGCGAGTGCCCCATCTCCGAGGAGCCGAGGCCGTCCACGAAGAACGAACCGGGGCGGCGGGCGCGGCCCTGGGAGGTGACGGTCTGGCGCGAGCCCGCGGCGATGAGCTTGCGGATGTGCGCCTCGTGCGCGCAGTCGCCGGTGTTCCACCAGGTGCTCACGGAGTCGAGGTCGCGCCGGGAGAGGTCCTCGCCGGCCAGTTCGGACCACGTGGCGGCGAAGCCGAGGACGCTGTGCGGCTGCCAGGACTCGATCGCGTCCAGCACCGGGCCGCCGGTCTGCTGGGAGAGGACGGCCAGTTGCGCGCGGTGGGTCAGCGCCAGGTTGACGGCGATGACGGTGGCCGCGTGGGCGGACGGGAGGGCGCCCAGCATCCGGTCGACGCCCTGCGCCTTGGGCAGCGTCAGGCGGTGGCGGATCGCCGCGAAGAGGCTGTGGTGCGAGTGGATGACGGCCTTGGGCAGGCCGGTGGTGCCGGAGGAGTGGGTGATGACGGCGGGCTCTTTGCCGTGGTGCCGGTAGGGCTTGGGCGCGTCGGCCGGGTCGCCCTTGCCGAGGTCGGCGGGGTCGGCGAGGACCGGGGTCGCGCTGCCGGCGGCGTCCAGGGCGTCGCGGTGCGGGCCGTCGGCGATGACGCCGACCGCGCCGAGCCGCTTGATGTACTCGGCGGCCTGGTCGGCGGAGAGCCGGCCGTTGACGAGGGCCGGGATCGCGCCGAGGCGGACCAGGGCCAGATAGCTGAGCACCTGGTCGGCGCCGGCCGTCACGAAGACGGCGACGGGGTCCCTCGGCGCGACTCCGAGGTCGTGCAGGGCCGCCGCCCGGGCCGCCACCCGCTCCCCCAGCGCGGCCAGCGTCAGGGGCTGCCAGGCCGGGTGGCCGTCGACCTCGGTGTCGAAGGTCAGCGTGGGCCTGTCCGGGTCGGAGCCGCGGGCGAGCAGCTCCGTCAGCACGTTGCCGACGCCCAGTCGCTGGTCCGCCGCGAGTTCGGCGCGCTCGTTCTTGGGATTCATTCCCCGATGTCCCTACTTCCTGGTTCGAACTCTCTGCGTACGGCGGGTGGTACGGCCGCCCGGCCCGCCCCGCGTCAGCGGCGCCGGGCCGCCCTTCCCCGCCCGTGCCCGAGGGCGCGCGGCCGGGAAGGGCGTGCCCGACGGGCCGGCGCCGGCCCTGGCGTCACTTGGCCGCGGCGGAGGCGGAGGCGCGTTCGACGATCTCCTTGACGAGGCCCGCGACGGTGAAGAGCGCGACGGTCTCCATCTCGTCCTCCTCGAACTTGACGCCGTAGGTGTCCTCCACCTGGATGGCGATCTCGGCGACGGAGAGGGACTCCAGGTCCAGACCGGCCGGGCCGAGCGGGGTGTCGCCGGTGACGTCGGTCACGTCGTAGTTCATGTTCTTCAGCGCCTCGATGATGAACTTCTCGACTTCGGTGGTCATTTGATTGACTCCTCTTTCATGGACATGCAGCCGGGAGTTGCCCCGGACACGGTGACGGTGCGGTGGTGCACCACGGAGGGGGACGAGCGGCGGAAGGCGCACACCTTGCTGGTGCGTACCGCGGCCGACATGCTCGGCGTCCCGGTCTCCGAGCTCTGGTTGGCGCATGAGGAAGGCGGCCGCCCGCTGCTGCGCGGAGCCGGGGAGGCTCTGCGGGTCAGCGTCACGCACGGGCGCGGAGCGCTGGCGGTCGCGCTGACCGGCGGGGCCTTCGTGGGGGTGGACGTGGAGGTCGTGCGTCGGCTGCGGGCCGAGGCGATGGCCAGGGCGTGGCTCGATCCGGTCGAGGCGGCCTGGGTGGCGGGGCTGGCCGAGGAGGACCGGTCGGCCGCGTTCCTGTGGTTGTGGACGCAGAAGGAGTCGGTCGGCAAGGCGCTCGGCCGGGGGCTGCGCCGGGGCGGTATGAGCCGGCGGGTCCCGCTGCCGGAGGCGTGGCCCCCCGGCGGCGGTCTCCCGCCGGTCCTACGGCCTCTGCCGGGCGAGAGGGAGGTGGCGTCCGCGGCCGTCCTCGTCGACGGCGGGCGCCGCGTCATCGGTGTGGCCCAGTGGGCGGGGCCGGGGGGCTGCGGGCCCTCCCCCGCGGCGCGGGTGGAGGTTCACCGGGTCTCCCCGGCGGAGTGCGCCTGAGCCGGTCGGGCGGCGGCCGCGGACCGCACGGCGGCGCGGAGGATCTCCGCGTTGCGCACCGGCTTGCCGGTGGCGGTGCGCGGCAGCTCCACCAGCAGGTTGAGGGTGCGCGGCCGCTTGTACGCCGCCAGACGGGCCGCGAGGGCGCCGGCGAGGCCGTCGAAGGCGGCCGGTTCGTCGACCGTCACGAAGCCCTCGATCCCGGTGCCCTGGACGACGACGGCCTCGCGGACGCCGGGCAGGGCGGAGAGGGACGCCTCGACCTCGGAGAGGTCCACCTTGAGCCCGCCGACGGAGACCTGGGAGTCGAGCCGGCCGCGGACGGTGAGCAGGCCGGCGGCCTCGTCGTAGTCGCCCGCGTCCTTCGTGTGCAGCCAGCCGTCGACGTAGCGGGTCGGGTCCGTCAGCCCCACGTAGGGGTTCTCGGGGAGGCCGAGCAGGATCTCCCCGTTCTCGACCCGGACGCGCATCCCCGGCGCCGGGGTCAGCCGGGGGCGGTCGGCGCCGGTGATGTCGGTGGCGATGACGCCGGCCTCGGTCATGCCGTACATGACGCCGAGCTCGGCCCCGTAGCCCTGGGTGAACCGCTCCCAGACCTCCGTCCGGACCAGTTCGCCGCCGGTGATCATCCGTCGCAGTTGGGGCAGCCGGGGCGGTGTCCGGGCGGCGGCGAGGACCGCCGCCTGGGAGGGGACCCCGAGGATGGTGGTCGGCTCGTCCCCCGCCGCGACGGCCTTGAGGATGCCGTCGACGGTCTGCCGGGCGGGCAGGACGACCTGCGATCCGGCGGCGAGTCCGTGGAGCAGCCCTCCGACCAGGCCGAGCACATGGACGATCGAGGCGAGGACGACGGTGCGTTCGCCCCGGCCGGGGAAGCCGTCCAGCCGCCCGTACCGCTCCAGCTCGGTACGCAGGCTCTCGGCGGTGCGGCCGATGACCTTGGAGGGGCCGGTGGAGCCGGAGCTCAACTGGAGCAGCACATGGTCCGTGGCGGCCGGCCGGCCGCCGTGCAGCGGGGTGACGCGGGTGTCGACCTCGAAGAAGCCGCGCAGTGTGCCGCTGACGTCGGCGACCGGTTCGAGGACCAGTTGCGGCGCCAGCCGCGCGATCGCCTTGCCGACCTCATGGGTCGTCAGCCGGTAGTCGAGCAGTGCCACCTGGGCTCCACTGCGCCATCCGGCGAGCATGGCGACGATGCAGCTCAGCGAGGGCGGCAGCCGGACGGCGACCGTGCCGCGGGCGACCAGGCCGGCCGCCGCGAGGCGCCGCTGCTGCTCGACGACGAGCCGGCGCAGTTCCGCCCGGCTCACCGGCCCGTCGAGGTGCAGGACGATGTCGCGTCCGTCCCCCCTCAGTAATACGTCGTCGACCCAGGCGCCCTCGGCGCAAACGGGCCCGTCAGGCGCCGTTTCCCCCACCGGAATCCCCACCCATCCAAGTTCTCGAAAAGATCCGACGTGCCGCCGGACAACCCTGTCCCCGACGTATCGGCCATTCATTGCCGCGCTCGTATTTCCGCGCCGGCAGATCCATCGTCACGCACTACCCTCCGGTAATCAAGCGAAAACCTGTGCCACTTCATACTTACGAGTAGCACCCGGATCAGAAATACCGGATTCCGCTTGCGGGCCAGGCGAAATCGCCGCCCATCGACAGAGGGACGGCGATTGCGAATCGGCCCGGATCACATGGGGGTCGAATTCACGAATGAACAATTCCTGAACTCTGGAAATTCTCGACGCGCGGGGCGCCCATGAGCGCCATCACCTCGGCGAACTCGTCCAGCACGGTCCGCAGGACGGCCGACACCCCGTCGGCGCCGGAGTGCGCCAGCCCCCAGAGCGCGGGCCTTCCGACGAATACCGCGTCCGCGCCCAGACACAGCGCCTTCGCGATATCCGCGCCGTAGCGGACGGACCCGTCCAGGACCAGGCGGCACCGGCCCGCCACCGCCTCCGCGATCTCCGGGAGGGCGTCGGCGGCGGGTCTCGCGCCGTCGAGCTGCCGGCCGCCGTGATTGGAGACGACGAGCCCGTCGACCCCGTATTCGACGGCGAGCGCGGCGTCCTCGCCGCTCAACACGCCCTTCAATACGAGCGGCAGCGACGTGCGCTCCCGGAGCCACGCGAGATCGGCCCAGGTAATGGAGGGGTCGAACTGCTCCCTGGAATGCCGCGCAATAGCCGACTCCCCCGCCTTTCCCTCGTGCGAGGCGGACATCACGGAAGCGTCGAGGTTGACCGCCCGGATTCCCTCCGGGAGGGCGAAACCGTTCCGTGCGTCACGCGGCCGGTACGCCACGCGGGGCGCGTCGACCGTCAGGACCAGCGCCCGGTAGCCGGCGTGCTCCGCCCGGCGGATCAGCTCCAGCATCGGCTCCCGGCGCCTGAGCCAGTAGAGCTGCAGCCAGAGGGGTCCGGTCGCGGCCGCGGCGATGTCCTCCAGCGTCCGGCTGGCGAACATGCTCACGGTCAGGAGCAGGCCCGCCGCGCCCGCCGCGCGCGCCGTCGCCACCTCGCCCTCGGGGTGGGCGAGCCGGTGGTAGGCCATGGGCGCGATGCCCACCGGCGCCGCCAGCCGCGCCCCGAGGAGCGAGACGGCGGGTTCGCACACCGAGACGTCGACGAGGCACCGCGGGCGCAGCCGCACCCGGTCGAGCGCCTCGCGGCCCGCCGACAGCATCGACTCGGTCCCGCTCCCGCCCGCCAGGAAGTCCCACACCGGGCGGGGCAACCGCTCCCGCGCCGCAGCCTCGTACTCGTCAAGCGTCAACGCCGCCATCCCGCTTCCCCCGCCGATCGTCGAACCCGCGCGCCAAGCTAACCGCACGACCGTACGCTTACCGTACTCTCGCACAATGACAGCACGGTCGTCCACTTAGTACAGTGACCGCGCCCCGCCACGGGCGCCTGGGAAGACGGAGGAGGTCGCGTGAGTGCGACGCGCACCGACGGACGGATCGAACGCGGCGATCGGACAAGGCGGTTGATCCTGCGGCACGCTGTCGACGTCGCCTCGGTGGAAGGCCTCGAGGGACTGTCCCTGGGCCGACTGGCGAGCGATCTGAACATCAGCAAGAGCGGGGTGTTCGCCCTGTTCGGCTCCAAGGCGGCGTTGCAGCTCGCCACCGTGCGCACCGCCATCGAGGTCTACATCCAGCATGTGGTGCAGCCGGCCCGAGGGCTGCCGGCGGGGCTCGGACGGGTCTGGCTGCTGTGCAGCAACTGGCTCGTCCACTCCGAGCGGCGCGACTTCCCCGGCGGCTGCTTCTTCTACTCGGTCTCGGCCGCGTACGACACCCATGACGGCAAGGTCCACGATACGGTCACCGGAGCGCACGGCAGTTGGTTCGCCCTCCTGGAGCGGACGATCGACGACGCCCGGCGGGCGGGCGAGGTGCGGGACGAGACCGACATCCCCCAGCTCGCCTTCGAGATCGTCGCCCTCCTGGAGATGGCCAACGCCGAGTCCGTTCTGCACGGCGACCACACCTGCTACGGCCGGGCGGCCGGCGGCATTCTGAACCGCCTCAGAGGCGTCGCGACCGACCCCTCGCTGCTGCCCGACACCCCCTGATCCCTTTCGTCGCGGTCCGGTCGACCGCGCACCACGGCCCGGAGACACCATGCCCTTCGATCCACAGTTCCAGGCGCTGTACGACCGGCGCGCGGCCCAAGACGTCCGGCCGCTCTACACCATGACGCTCGAGGAGGCGCGGGCCGCCGACCTCGCCGCCATCCAGGCCGGCGCGGGGACCCCCGAGCCGGTGCGACAGGTCGTCGACGTGTCGATACCCGGCCCCGGCGGGCCGCTCCCGGTCCGCGTCTACCGCCCGGCCGGCGAGGGCCCGCTGCCCGTGCTCGTCTACTTCTTCGGCGGCGGCTGGACGCTGGGCTCGATCGAGACCGGCGACGCGGTCTGCCGGAGCCTGGCCAACGCCGCCGGCTGCCTCACCGTCGCGGTCGGCTACCGGCTCGCTCCCGAGCACAAGTTCCCGGCCGCCCCGAACGACTGTTTCGCGGGCCTGCGCTGGGTCGTCGAGAACGCCGGACGGTTCGGCGGCGACGGCACGCGGGTGGCCGTCGGCGGCGACAGCGCCGGCGGCAACCTCGCCGCCGCCGTGACGCTGATGGCGAAGGAGGCGGGCGGCCCCCGTCTAACGGCCCAACTGCTCGTCTACCCCAACACCGACCAGCTCGCCGACACCCCCTCCCACCGGGAGAGCGACGATCCGCTGCTCTTCAACGCCAAGTCGGTGCAGTGGTACTGGGACAACTACCTCACCTCCCCCGAGGACGGTGCCCACCCCCTCGTCTCCCCCCTGCGGGCGCCCGACCACACCGGGCTGCCGCCCGCCCTGGTGATCACCGCCGAGTACGACCCGCTGCGCGACGAGGGCGAGCAGTACGCCGAACGGCTGCGCGCGAGCGGGGTCCCGGTCGAGTCCACCCGCTACACGGGCATCGCCCACGGTTTCTTCACCATGGTGGGGACCCTGGACGCGGGCCGCCGGGCCATCGAACAGGCCGCGGAGTACCTGCGCGCGTCCTTCACCGCCGCGACGACGAGAGGCTGACCCCATCCATGCGTGACACCACCACCGCGACGGCGCGCCCGCTCGACCTCGCGGACCTGCACGCCTCCCTCACCGACCCGGTGCTGGACGCGATGAACTTCCTCAACGAGGTCGTCTCCCGCTTCCCCGACGCCCTGTCGTTCGCCCCCGGCAGGCCGGCGGAGGGCTCCTTCGCCACCGACGACCTGGCGCGCCACCTGCGCACCTACACCGACCATCTGGAGCACGAACGCGGCTGGTCCCCGGAGCGGGTGCGCACCCAGCTCTTCCAGTACGGGCGCACCAACGGCATCATCCACGACCTGATCGCCCGCACGCTCGCCAACGACGAGGGCATCCACGTCCCCGCGGAGTCGGTGGTGGTGACGACCGGCTGCCAGGAGGCGATGCTGCTGACGCTGCGGGCCCTGTTCGCCCGGCCCGAGGACACGCTGCTCGTCAGCTCGCCCTGCTACATCGGGGTCACCGGCGCGGCCCGGCTGCTGGACATCGCGGTGCACCCCGTCCCGGAGGGCCCCGCCGGCCCCGATCCGGAGGCGGTGCTGGAAGCCGTACGACGTACGCGGGCGGCCGGGGGGCGGCCCCGCGCGCTGTACGTCGTACCGGACTTCGCCAACCCCTCCGGCGCCAGCATGACCCTGGCCGCCCGCGAACGGCTGCTGGAGATCGCGGCCCAGGAGGACCTGCTGATCCTGGAGGACGACCCCTACGGCTTCTTCGTACGGGTGGGCAGCGCCCGGCCCACGCTCAAGGCGCTGGACCGCGAGCGGCGGGTGCTGCACCTGGGCTCGTTCGCCAAGACGGCGCTGCCGGGCGCCCGCGTCGGTTACGTGGTCGCCGACCAGGAGGTCGTCGGGGCGGCGGGCGAGCGGTCCCTGCTGGCCGACCAGTTGTCCAAGATCAAGAGCATGACGACGGTCAACACCTCGGCCATCGGCCAGGCCGTCATCGGCGGCATCCTCATCGAGTCGGGCTGCCGGATGCGGGAGGCCAACGCCGGGGCCATCGCCCACTACCGCACCACCATGGACGCCCTGCTGGACGCGTTGGACCGGCACTTCCCCGCCGACCGGCGGCGCGCGCTCGGCGTCGACTGGAACCGGCCGGACGGCGGCTTCTTCCTCGTGGTCACCGTCCCCTTCCCCGCGGACGCCAAGGCGCTGGAGGACTCGGCACGGAACTTCGGCGTGCTGTGGACCCCGATGGGCGACTTCTACCTGGACGGCGGCGGCGAGAACCAACTGCGCCTGTCGTGCAGCTCCCTGACGCCCGAGCAGATCGTCGAGGGCGTGAGCAGGCTGGCCGCGTTCGTCGAGGAGCGGGCGGCGGCGGGCCGGTAGCCGGGGCGGAGGCGCCCGGCCCCCTCGGCCGGGCGCCTCTTTCCGCGCCGCACCCAAAACTGAACGTACGGTCGTGCTATTGTTTCTCCGTTCGCGCACTCCGCCCTGGGGACGTCTGCGCGGGCCCACCCGCCGAAAGGTTCCGTATGGACATCCGGAAACTGGACCGAGTCGCCGTCCTGGAGACCGTACGCCTCCTGGAGCAGGCCGAACCCTTGAGGTGGGACCTGCCCACCCCGTGCGCCGACTGGAACCTGCGCGAGCTGGTGGCCCACATGGCGGGCCAGCACCGCGGCTTCGCCGCCTCCGCCGAGGGGCGGGGGGCCGAGGACTCCGTGTGGGAGCCCGGCGCCCTGGGCGACGACCCGGTGAAGCACTACCGCGCCGCCGCCGAGAACGTCCTCGACGTCTTCGCGGAGCCGGGCGTGCTCACCCGCGAGTTCGCCCTGCCGGAGATCAGCGACACCCTCCGCTTCCCCGCCTCGATCGCCATCGGCTTCCACTTCCTCGACTACGTGGTCCACGGCTGGGACCTGGCCCGGACGCTGGGCGTGGACCTCGAACTGGACGAGGAGACGACGGAGGCCGCGCTGGTGTTCGCCCTGCGCGTGCCGGACGACGAACGCAGGACCAGCCCCGCGGCGCTCTTCCGCCCGGCGCTGCTCGCCCCGCCGGGCGCGGACGCGCTCGACCTGGTGCTGACCGCCCTCGGCAGGTCGCCCCGCTGGACCGCGTGAGCACCCCCGTGACCCGCGCCCACCGGCTGCCGCCCGCGGCCGGGCCCGGCGACCGCCCCCCTACCGACATCCACAGGGAGACACCCATGCTCGCCGACCTCAGGAAGAACGTCGCACGCCGTCTCGGCCTGCCCGAGGAGGAGGTGTTCGCCGACCGGCCGCTCTCCGCCGTGCTGGTCGCCTCGCCGACCGCGATCAACTCCATCGACCTGCTCGACGCCTTCGCGGGAGCGCTCGCCGACGTGGGCGTCGACGACGACGTCGAACTGCCGACGATGACCCTCGACCACACCGCCGAGGACGTCGTCTCGGCCCTCGGCAAGCAGCTCGCCACCACCTCCTCCTGACCGGAAGGCGCGAACCGTGCTGATCATGACCGACATCGTCAAGGAGCTCCGCGCCGGAGCGACCCTCACCGACGTGCTGCGCGTCCAGCACAGCTACCACGAGCAGCGCCGATGGGGCACGGACGCCATCTTCGACGGCCGCCGCCTCGACCGGCCGCGGGCCGGGGACCGGGCCGCGCTGTGGCACGCCTCGCGCGCCGAGCTGACCACCCAGCCGGCCGGCCTGCGCCTGGCCGTCGACGGCGTCAAACTCGCCAACGAGATACGGGACTCGAACCCGCTGGGCTCCAACGTCCTGCACATCGCCGCCGCCTGGTCCGCGCGCTACTGGCTGGAGGAGGAGGCGCACCACGAGATCGCCTTCGGCCGGCTCATGGAGATGGCGGGCATCGACCCCATCGAGGAGGAGGAAGTGGTCGAGTGCCGGGGCCCGCTCCCGCTCGACAACTACGTGCGCGTCTGTATGCTCCAGGCCTGCGTGGAGATCGAGGCCTGCGTCTCCTACGGCTGGCAGGCCCGCGCCACCGAGGACCCGCTGGTGCGGGACGTCTTCCACACGGTCATGAAGGACGAGGTGCAGCACCGCCAGTACTTCGCCTCCTTCGCCAAGGCCCTGCTGGAGTCCGGCGTCTACCCCGTCAAGGACGCCCTGTCGATGGCCTACACCTGGGTCCGCCCGGACGGCGGCGAGACCTTCGGCGCCGCGCGCGAGGCCCAGACCGAGCGCCAGGGGCACGTCAACTGGTGGGAGCGGACCCGCTCCGGCGACGAGGAGTTCGCCCTCGCCGACGAGGCGCTGCACGAGGGCTCGGTGCACGCCAAGAAGCTGACCAGCGTCTTCGCCCTGGTCCGCGAGGTGACCGGTATCCAGATCACGTCGTACGAGGACCTCAAGCGTGCCTACTTCGCCAGTCTCCGCACGAACGATGTCGACCGGATTCGATCTGCAGTCCGTGCCGGAGCTGCGCGCGAAGCCGCACTTGCTCGCTAGCGGCGTGCTGTTCACCGCCGGCGAGCGGGCGCACTGCCGCTCCCGGCCCGACCCCTACGCCTCCCTGGCCGGGCTGTTCTGCGCCAAGGAGGCCTTCGTCAAGGCGGTCAGCTCGATGGGCGGCGCCCCCGAGCACACCTTCCCCGAGGTCGAGGTGGTGCACGGCCCCGCCGGGCAGCCCCGGATTCGGCTGCACGGGCTGATCGCCCGGTGGCAGCGGCAGCAGTGCCTGGCCATGGACGTCTCGATCAGTCACACCGGCGATCTGGCCGGTGCGGTGGTCGTGCTCCTGGCCGGGCCGACGAGGAGCGGAGGGCAAGCCCCGTGAACGCCCGCACACCGCACGACTTCACGCACACGTGCGAAGTCGCGCTGCGACCCAACGACTTCGACTGGGCCGGACACCTGAACAACAGCGTGCACGTCCAACTCCTGGAGTCGGGCCGCTGGCAGTGGGGGCTCGCCCTGGGCGTCGACCTGCGGGACAGCCCCCTGGTCGCCGTGGTCCTCCAACTCCAGTTGGACTACCTCAAGACGGTCGACTGGGACCCGGTGGGCCGGGTCGTCGTCCGCACGGCGTTCGCCGAGCAGACCGCGTACAGCTTCACGCTGACCCAGGACGTCGAGCTCCCGGACGGCACCGCGGTCGCCCGCGGCCGGGTGCGGCTGGGGCTCGTCGACCGTCACACCAAACGCGTCCACCGGGCCGATCTCCTGGCGATGGCGGGCCTGCCGGGGAGAGCCGCATGAGCGCGAGCACGTTGCAGGAGGCCGTCGCCGCACAGGCCCACCGGCAGGACGCGGCCGTCACGTTCGGGACCTCGGCCCGGCGGGAGCGGTTGTCCTACCCCGAGTTCGCGGAGCAGATCGCGGCGGCGGCCGGGGGCTTCGCCCAGCAGGGCGTGCGCCCCGGCGACCGGGTGATGCTGCGCATCGGCAGCTCCCGCGAAGGGGTGCTCGCGCTCCTGGGCCTGATGCACCTGGGCGCGGTCCCCGTCTCGGTGAAGCCGCGCGTGCCGGGCGCGATCCTCGGGCAGTACCTGTCGATGGTGGTGCGGCAGCAGGGCGTGCGCCACGCCTTCCGCATCTCCGGGCACGGTCCGGACGAGCTGCGGCTGGTGCTGCGGCCGGGCTCGTCGCCCGAACCGGCGCCGGGCGACCGGGACGGGCTCGCCTTCGTCCAGTACACCAGCGGCTCCACCGGGATGCCCCGGCCCATTCCGCTCAGCCACCGGGCGGTGCTGGGCAACGTGGAGGCGATCGCCGCCGTCGCGGGCATGAAGCCGGGCCACGCCGGGCTGATCGCCCTGCCCCTCCACCACGACATGGGGCTCATCGGGGTGCTGACCTCGCTGGTCAAGGGCATCGACCTGGTGGTGGAGGAGCCGGGGACCTTCCTGCGCCGGCCCATGGCGGCGCTGCGGCTGCTGAGCGACGCGGAGAGCGTGCACAGCGCCTTCCCCGACTTCATGCTGCGCTACCTCGCGGCGCGGATGACGGAGGCGGCGGCGGGAGCGCAGGGGCCCGACCCGCGGCTGCTCCGCGCCTGGCGCACCGTCTTCTGCGGGGCCGAGCCCATCCGCCCGCAGTCGGTGCGCACCTTCCTCGACGCCGTGGAACCGTGGGGGTTCGACCCGACGGCCCTGGTGTTCTGCTACGGGCTGGCCGAGGCGGCGTTGATGGCCACGTCGCACCGCTACGTGGACGCCGCCACCGGGTTCCGCACGGAGGGCCCCGTCACCACCGCGTGCCTGGGCTCCACCATGCCGGGCCTGGACCTGCGCGTCGTGGACGAGTCGGGCGCGGTGTGCGCGGACGGCGAGGTGGGCGCGGTGCAGTTGCGCGGGGAGACCCTGTTCGACGGCTACGACGGGGACGTGGACCACCGCACCACCTGGTTCGACACGGGCGACCTGGGATCTCTGCGCTCGGGCCGCCTCCATCTCAGCGGCCGCCGGGGCGACCGCGTCTCCGTCAACGGCGTCAACGTCTTCGCCACGGACGTCGAGCAGGTGGCGGCGACGGTCGCGGGGGTGGCCGAGTGCGTCGTCCTGCCCTACGGGGAGTCCTTCACGGTCGTCGTCGTGCCGGAGCGGGGGCGGAACGTCGCTTGCGACGAGGTCGCCACCCTCGTCGCCGGCGAGTTCGGCGCGGCGCCGGAGCGGGTGGTCGAGGTGGCCCACAGCGCGGTCGCCCGTACCGCCAGCGGGAAGCCGGCCCGCGGCCACATGGTCGCGCAGCTCGAACAGGGGACGCTTCGATGACCCGTTGACCCGCGCCGGCCCCGGCGGGCGCGGTGCGCCGCGCGCGCCCGAGACGTCCCGACACCCGAGGGGGAAGCCGCCGCACGCGCTCGTTCGCCGCGTGTGCCCCTATGCTTCCCCTTCGGTCCGTCAGTCCGTTTCGGGAGGTTTCATGCCGGTTCGCGCTTTGTACTGCTGCACCTGTGATGCCGACGGGCCGCACCGTCCCCTGACGTCCGACGAGAAGGCGTGGCTGAGAAGGCGGACCGGCCGGCGCGGCGTCGAGGAGTTCTTCGTGTGCACGGTCCCGCTCTGCCGCAATGTGCGCAGCGGCTTCGACAAACGGCCTTTCGCCCCGGCGATCCGCGCGCCCCTGCCCGGCTGACGCCGCGAACGCCCCACCGGCGGGAACGGCCCCGGTCCGCGATTGCGGGCCGGGGATCGCCCCGCGTATATTGGATTCTTCGTGCGCTCATGCAGAAAGGCCCCACTCGGGGGCCTTATGAGGACGAATATATCCGGCGGGGAGCCACTTTGTCAAACAGGGAAAGCGACGAATTGCGGGAAGAGCAGGAATTCGTCGACCGTCTCCACGCCCGCGTCGACGCCCTGCGCGGCGCCGCGGCGCGTGGCGTCGAGCGCGCGCTGACGCCGGTGGGGACGGGCCGGCAGGCGCGCGTCGAACGCGACGTCCTGGTGGCGGAGCGCTCGGGCCTGCTCGCCGCGCTGAACGCGGTGGACGGTTCGCTGTGCTTCGGCCGCGTCGACCGCTCCGACGGGCTCACGCACCACATCGGCCGCATCGGCGTCCGGGCGGACGACGCCGACCGCACGCCGGTGCTCATCGACTGGCGCGCGCCGGTGGCCCGCCCCTTCTACCTCGCCACCGGGCACACCCCGATGGGGCTGCGCCGCCGTCGCCACATCAGCACCGAGGGCCGCGCGGTCACCGGGCTGCACGACGAGATCCTCGACCTCCGGGACGACGAGCGCACCGGCCACGAGGACCCCAACGGCGACGCCGTCCTGCTCGCGGCGCTGAACTCGGCCCGCACCGGGCGCATGGGCGACATCGTGCGGACCATCCAGGCCGAGCAGGACGGCATCATCCGCGCCCCGCACCGCGGCGTCCTCGTCGTCGAGGGCGGGCCCGGCACGGGGAAGACGGCCGTCGCGCTGCACCGGGCCGCCTTCCTGCTCTACGAGCACCGCGAGCTGCTGGCCAAGCGCGCCGTGCTCATCGTCGGCCCCAACCCGGCGTTCCTCCGCTACATCGCGGAGGTGCTGCCCGCGCTCGGCGAGACCGGGGTGCTGCTGGCCACGCAGGCCGAGCTGTACCCCGGCGTGCACGCCACCGGCACGGACACGGCCCGCGCCGCGGCCGTGAAGGGCGGCGCGCGGATGGCCGGGGCGCTGGCCCTCGCCGTACGGGACCGGCAGCGACTGCCGGAGGCCGACGCCCCGCTGGTCGTCCCGCACGAGGACGGAGGCGACCTGGTGCTGGACCGGGAGATCGCCCGCGAGGCGCGGCAGGCGGCGCGCGCATCCGGCCTGCCGCACAACCTCGCCCGTCCGCATTTCGCCTTCCGGGTCATCGACGCCCTCACCGCGCAACTCGCCGAGCGCATCGGGGCCGACCCCTACGGCGGCCCCAACTTCCTCGGCCCGGACGACATCGCCCTGCTCGGCCGGGACGTCGCCCGCAGCGCGGAGGTGCACGCGGCCGTCGACGAGCTGTGGCCGCCGCTCACCCCGGAAGGGTTCCTCGCCGACTACCTGGCCGCCCCCGCCCACCTGCCGGACGAGGACGCCGACGCCGTCCGGCGCGCACCCGCCGACGGTGCGTGGACGCCCGCCGACGTACCGCTGCTCGACGAGGCCGCCGAGCTGCTGGGCGTCGACGACAGCGCCGAGCGGGCCGCGGCGGAGGCCGTCCGCCAGGAGCGGATCGGTTATGCGCAGGGCGTCCTGGAGCTGTCGCGCGGCTCGGAGAGCTTCGAGTTCGAGGACGAGGAGTCCGAGGTCCTGGCCGCCCACGACGTCATCGACGCCGAGCGGATGGCGGAGCGGCACGAGGAGGCCGACCACCGCACCGCCGCCGAACGGGCCGCCGCCGACCGCACCTGGGCGTTCGGCCACATCATCGTCGACGAGGCGCAGGAGCTGTCCCCCATGGCGTGGCGGCTGCTGATGCGCCGCTCGCCGACCCGCTCGCTGACCCTGGTCGGCGACCCGGCCCAGACCTCCGACGAGGCGGGGGTCGGGTCCTGGGAGGAGATCCTGCGGCCGTACGTCGGCGACCGCTACGAGCACGTGGCGCTCAAGGTCAACTACCGTACGCCCGCCGAGATCATGGAGCTGGCCGCCGGGGTCGTCCGGGAGAAGGACCCCTCCTTCACCTCGCCCGTCTCGGTGCGCTCGACCGGCGAGCGGCCGTGGACGCGCGCAGCGGGGGCCGACCTGGCGGGCGCGGTGGCCCGAGCCGTCGCGGAGCTGACGCCGCGGGAGGGGCGCCTTGCGGTCATCGCTCCCCGCGCGCTGCACGAGGAGGTCGCCGCTCCGCTGGAGGGGGTGGCGGCGGGCGGCGAACCCGACCTCACGCGTCCGGTGGTGCTGCTCGACCCGCGCCAGGCCAAGGGCCTCGAGTTCGACCATGTGCTGGTGGTGGAGCCCGCACGGTTCGCCACGAGCGACCTGTACGTGGCGCTGACCCGCGCCACGCAGCGCCTGGGGATCGTCCACCGCGAGGAGCTGCCCCGAGCGCTGCGCTGAGGGGGTCGGCCGCGCCGCCCCGCCCCGTCGTCGCACCGCGGGGCGGGCGGCTGCGCGGGGGCCGCCGTGCGGGAGCGGGTGGGGCGAGCCCATAGGGTGACGCCATGTCTTCGCCTTTGAGTTCGACAAAGACAGCCGCCGCTCTGCGCACGTCGGCCCGTGCCTCCGCCCAGTCGTTGCTGGTCCTGGTGATGGCCTGGGTCGCGCTGTGGCTCCTCGGCCGGATGTGGTCGGTCGTGTGGCCGCTGATAGTGGCGTTGTTCCTCACCACGCTGACCTGGCCGCTGGCCCGCTTCCTGCGGCGGCGCGGGTGGCGGCCCGCTCTCGCCGCCTCGGTGGTGACCCTGCTCTTCCTGGTCGCGGGGGCGGGCATCGCGGCGCTGATCGCGGTGCCGGTGGCGTCCCAGTCCGGCCAGTTGACCGACGGCGTGGTCGCCGGCATCCAGCAGTTGCGCGAGTGGGCGGCCGGGCCGCCGCTGAACATCGGCGACGACGAGATCACCCGCGCCTTCGACAGCGCGACGGCCAAGATCCAGGACAGCGTCGGCAGCATGGTCACCACCGTCGTCAGCGGGGTGAGCACGCTGGTCAACGGCCTGGTGACGGCCGTCCTCGCCGTCTTCCTGATGTTCTTCTTCCTCAAGGACGGGCCCCGGTTCCTGCCGTGGCTGACCCGTCAGCTTCCGGGCCGGCTCTCCCGCCACGTCCCGGTCGTGGCCGAGCGGGGCTGGAACACGCTGGGCTCGTTCGTGCGGTCCCAGGCGTTCGTGGGTCTGCTGGACGCGGTGTTCATCGGGCTCGGCCTGTGGATCCTCGGCGTGCCGCTGGTCCTTCCGCTGGCGGTGCTGACCTTCGTCTCCGCTTTCGTGCCGATCGTGGGCGCGCTGTTCGCGGGGCTGGTCGCGGTGCTCATCGCCCTCGTCTCGAACGGCGTCACCGACGCGCTGATCACGCTGGCGATCATCGTGGTGGTGCAGCAGCTCGAGGGCAACGTGTTCCAGCCGATGATCCAGAGCCGGGGGCTCGGCCTGCACGCGGCGGTGGTCCTGCTCGCGGTGACGCTGGGCGGCAGTCTGGCCGGCGTCGTGGGGAGCCTGCTGGCCGTGCCGGTGGCCGCCGTGCTCGCGGTCGTGTGGAACTACCTCCGCGAACAGCTCGCCGAGGAACCGGAGGAGCCCCGCGAGGGCGAGCCGGCCACCGGCTCGACGGCCGTCTGAGGACCCTCCCACCACGTCGGTACGCCGCCGCCTCGCCCGCGCCCCGAGCGCGGGCGAAGCGGTTTCCGCCCCCGTGCCCCGGCGGCGGTCAGTCCTTGGCGGTGCGGCGCGACAGGACGTAGCCGTACTGCTCGGGCCAGCGGGGGGCCACGCCGAGGGCGTCGGCGGCGTGGTGGGCCCAGTGCGGGTCGCGCAGCATCCCGCGGCCGATCATGACCGCGTCGGCCCGCCCCTCGGCGACGACCTCCTCGGCCTGGGCGGGGTCGAGGATCAGGCCCACCGCGGAGGTGGGCACGCCGGCGGCCCGCCGGACCTGCTCGGCGAACGGCGTCTGGTAGCCGGGGGCCGCCGGGATCACGGCGTCGCGCACCAGGCCGCCGGTGGAGACGTCCAGCAGGTCGACGCCGTGGGCGGTCAACTCCTTGGCCAGGCGCACGGTGTCCTCCGCGCTCCACCCCTCGCGCGGGTCCGCCGGGTTCTCGGCCAGCCAGTCGGTGGCCGAGGTGCGGAAGAGGACCGGCAGGCCGTCGGGCCACACGGCGCGTACGGCGTCGACCACCTGGAGCGGGAAGCGCAGGCGGTCGTCCCAACCGCCGCCGTAGGCGTCGGTGCGGTGGTTCGCCACCGGGGAGAGGAACGAGTTGATCAGGTAGCCGTGGGCGCCGTGGATCTCGACGACGCGGAAGCCGGCCGCCAGCGCGCGTTCGGCGGCCGCGGCGAAGTCGCGCACCAGGCCCTGGATCTCCTCCTCCGTCAGCTCGTGCGGAACGGGCAGGCCGTCGAAGGCGACGGGGCTCGGCGCGACGGCGCTCCAGCCGCCCTCGGCCTCGGGGACGTAGCGGTCGCCGCGCCAGGGCTTGTCGGTCGACGCCTTGCGGCCCGCGTGGGCGAGCTGGATCGCCGGGATCGAGCCGTGCGCGGTGATCGCCTCGGCGACGCGGGCGAAGGCCTCCTGCTGCCGGTCGTTCCACAGCCCCAGGTCCCAGGGGCTGATCCTGCCGTCCGGGCGCACGCCGGTGGCCTCCACCATCACGAGCCCCGCGCCTCCGGCGGCGCGGCTCGCGAGGTGCGTGAGGTGGAAGTCCGTGGGGACGCCCGTCTCCGGCCCGTCGCAGGCGGCGGAGTACATGCACATCGGAGACATCCACACGCGGTTGGGTATCTCCAGGGACCGCAGGGTCAGGGGTGTGAACAGAGCACTCACCGGTAAGTCTCCTCATTCAGGCTCGGGGCGCCGCCGCCGGACGCCGGCGGCGGCTCAAGTACGGTAACCATCGTAGTACGGCGATTGTCAAACTACGAGGATGTTCGTACTTTGGTACGCGAGACCGTGAGGAGCCGCCCATGCCCACCACCGAGCGCCCGGCCGCGTCCGGACGACAGCTCGCCCACCCGCCGCGGGAGGAGATCCGCCTGGAGGCCGTCCTGCACGCGCTGGCCGACCCCATCCGGCTGCGCATCGCCCGCGAGCTGGCGGACGGGCACGACGACATGGCGTGCATCGCCTTCGACCTCCCGGTGAGCAAGTCCACCACCACCCACCACTTCAAGGTGCTGCGCGAGGCGGGGATCATCCGCCAGCACTACGAGGGGACCTCCCGCCTGAGCCGGTTGCGCGAGGAGGACCTGGAGGCCCGCTTCCCCGGCCTGCTCCCCGCCGTCCTGGAGGGCGCGCGGCGGACGCCCTGAGCGCGAGCCCCCGAGCCGGACGGCCGATCAGGTCCGGGCGGCCGGACGCGGCTCCCCGGCCGCCGGGGCCGCCTGGCGCGCGACGCGCCCCAGCGGGGCCGACGCCTCGGTGCCGGACGGGTCGACGAGGCCGAGGGCGCGGGCGACGGCGAGCCGGGGCAGCAGCAACCGCCAGAAGCCGGCGAGCGCCTGCGGGGCCAGCCAGTCGGGGTCCTGCCGGCCGAGCACCTCGAACCCGGTGGTCGCCGCGACCAGCACGGCCGCCGCGTCCTCGCGGGAGACGTCCGGGGCGAGGGTTCCGGCGGCGGCCGCCTCCTCCAGCAGTTCCCGTACGCACTGGTGCCACTCCACGCGCAGGTCCGGCGCGGCGGCCCTCCCCCCGTCGCAGCTCAGCCGGAATCCGGCCCGCGTGACCGGGTCCTCCCGCAGGAGTCGGGCGAAGGCGTGCGAGGCGTCGACGAGGGCCTGCAGGGGGGCGCCCGTACGGCGCCGGATCGCGTCGGTCATGTCGTGCAGCCCGCGCGACGCCTCCACCACCACGGCCTCCGCGACGGCGGCCTTGTTCTCGAAGTGGAAGTGCAGTGCGCCCGTGCTGACGCCCGCACCGGAACTGATCAGCGCCAGCCGCGCCTCGGCGTACCCGTACCGCTCGAACACGAGGGCGGCGGAGTCGATCAGGGTCCTGCGGGTGCGGGTGGCACGCTCCTGCTTGGTCACCGGAGCCTCCAGCTCGGGGGAGAACCGGCCGGGGACGGCCGGGAGGACGACGCCCTCCGGCCCGCTCCGGGCCACGGCCGACGTCATGGGGTATCAAACCAACTTACCGGTATCTTTTCCAGCGCACGACGGCCCCACCCTCTTCCCGCCCCTCCCCGCCGCCTTTCCGCGCTTCTCCCTGGCGTCAACAGAGTCGAAATCGGCATTGATAAACATATGATCCGCCTTTCCGCTCCAGCGGATACGGCCCGCGACGCGTTTTCGCCCGCGCCCTCACCGCCACCGCGATGTCATCGCGGACCGGCGGGCGGCTAATGCGCGGAATTCCGCTCCGGCCCCGCGTCGGGGGCGCTGTGCGGAACGGGCCGGCCCGCCGCGAACGCGTCGGCGTGGTCGGCCGCCCAGGCGCGGAACGTCCCGGCCGGTGCGCCGGTCAGCTCCCGGACCGTGGGCGCCACCGCCGCCTTCACACCCGCCCGCTGCCGCTCTGCGCTCTCCAGGAACGCCTCGGCCACCGGCGGCGGGTACGCGGCCAGCAGCGCCGCGCGCGCCGCGTCCAGGCCCGACTCCTCGAAGCGCAGCGGCCGACCCAGCACCTCGGCGAGCTGGGCCGTCTGCTCCCGCGCGGTGATCGGCTCGGGGCCCGAGACGGCGTACGCCCTGCCCTCGTGCCCGGCGCCGGTGAGGACCGCGACCGCGACCGCCGCGACGTCGCGCGGGTCGACGCACGCGACCGGGGCGTCGCCGTACAGGGCGCGCACCACCCCTCGGGCACGGATGTCCGGGGCCCAGGAGAGCGTGTTGGACATGAAGGTCCGCGCGCGGACGAACGTCCACGGGACGCCCGACTCCCGGACCGCCCGCTCGTTCCTCCGCTGCCACCGGGTGATGAAGTCGTCCGCGCCGGGCTCCTCCACCGCCATCATCGACAGCTTGACCAGGTGGCCGACGCCCGCCGCCCGCGCCGCCGCCGAGACCCTCTCGTCGTCCGGATCGGTGGGGCTGTTCGTCACCAGGAAGACCGAAGCGACGCCGCGCAGCGCCCGGTCCAGGGCGGCCGGGTCCCCGTACTCCCCCGTGACGACCTCGACCCCCGGTCCCCGCACCGTCAGCCGCTCCGGCCGCCGTACGAGCACCCGCACCGGTCCGGCCGCCGCCAGCCGTGCGGCGACCTCGCGGCCCACCGGCCCGGTCGCACCCGTTACGAGAATCACTCGCCAACCCCTCACACGCTCGCTCGTCAGGGACGGCGTCCGCCGGACGCCGCCCGCCCCGGCGCGGGCGCGGACGCGCGCTCCACCGGGCTTCGCCCCACCGCCTCGCGGCCCCGCCCGCGTCAGCCCGCGACGCGCGGGCCGGACAGGAGGGTGGAGAAGACCGGGTGGCCCTCCTGATGCCCCGTCACCCGCACGCTCACCGCATCCCCGGTCGCGCCGGGCACGACCACGGCCCCGATCGAGCAAGGGCTGCCGAACTCGGCGTACCGGTGGAACCGGGTGCTTGCCTCCACCGGCACCACGCCGCCCCCGGCCACCAGGCACGCGGCCTGCCGGGCCGCCTCCAGCAGCAGCATCCCCGGCACGTGGTCGTTGGGACGCTGGAACAGCGTCGGGTGCCGAGTGTCCACGCGCAGCTCCCACAGGCCCTCGCGCGCGGTCGGCGACAGCACCACGTCCTCGGGCCGGCTCCGGCCGGCCCGGACCGCGCTGACCGGCGCGGCCTCGGGTATCGATATCCCCTCCACCGGGGCGGCGCCGCGCATCCGCCGGTACACCTGCGGGCTGGTGAACCGGGTCGCGCCCGTCCCCGTGGCCGCCAGGCCGCCGCCCCGGTGCACGGCCCAGCCCACGCGGCCCTGCACCGGCAGCCCGCCCCGCCACGTGAGGTCGGAGCAGAACACCTCCACGTCGACCTCGGTGGGCGCGCCGTCCACGGCGAGGTGGTCCGGGTGGCAGACGTAGTCCAGGTCCGCCATCAGGAAGTGGTGGCCGAGCGGGACCCCGTACCCCGCGTGGAAGGCCAGCATCGCCGCCTGCCGCATCGCCTCCGCGACGAGCAGCGGATCGTGGCGGCCGGCCACGGGGGCGAAGAAGGGGTGGTCGTGCGGGAGCACGGCCGTGACCGAGAACCGGTCATGCCCCAGGCGGACCCAGCTCCGCGGGAAGGCGTCCTGGGGCCGGGTCCGGTGCACCATGTCGATGTCCACGGGATGCGCCACCTCGACCTCCGCGTCCACGGCCGGCACCGGATCGATCAAGACTGCTGCTTCGGGCATAACTCCCCCCAGGGGTCATGTGATGGCGAGCCGTTCCTGCGATGCACCTGCGCTGATAAGATACAGACTAAGCGGTTTTTTTTCTATCCCAGCCAGGGCGGCCTCCCCACAGCGACCCGGCCCTCACCGGCCCGCCCAGTAAAGGAGACAGGATGGCCAAGCAGGACCGGGCGATCCGCACCCGCCACACGATCCTGATGGCAGCAGCCCAGGCTTTCGAGAAATACGGCTATCAAGCCGCCACCATCACCGAAATACTGAAAAGCGCCGGGGTGACGAAAGGCGCTCTGTATTTCCATTTCCCGTCGAAAGAAGATCTCGCGCTCGGGGTCCTCGACGCCCAGACTCCGCCGCGGGCGGCGCCGGACCAGACGCTGAAACTCCAGGAACTCATCGATGTGGGGATGCTTTTCAGCCATCGCCTGCAGACGAGTCTCCTCACCCGCGCGGGCGTCCGGCTCTCGATGGACCAGCAGGCCCAGGGCCTCGACCGCAGCGGCCCCTTCCTCCGCTGGCAGGAGGCGACCCACGACCTGCTCGCCCTGGCGAAACAGAACGGCGAGTTGCTTCCGCACGTCAACCCGACCGAGACGGCGGACCTCTACGTCGCCGCCTTCGCGGGCACCCAGGCGGTCTCCCAGACGCTCAGCGACTACCGGGACCTCCAGCGCCGCCACATCACGCTCCAGCAGCACATCCTCCCCAGCATCGCCACCCCCTCGATCCTCACGGCCCTGGACCTGACCCCGGAGCGCGCCGAGCGGCTGAGCCTCCTCGACCCCGCCGACTGAGCCGGCGGGGCCGAGGTCCCGGCGCTCAGGCGCCCAGCACCAGCTTCACGCCCAGGCCGGTCATCGTCAGGGCGACGAGGCCGTCCAGCACCCGCCACGACGACGGGCGCGCGAGGACGCCGCTCAGCAGCCGGGCCCCGTACCCGAGGGCGGCGAACCAGCACAGGCTGGCGAGGATCGCGCCGAGCCCGAAGCTCCAGCGCAGCTCCCCCCGGTCCGCCGCGACGGAGCCGAGCAGGAACACGGTGTCCAGGTACACGTGCGGGTTGAGCCAGGTCATCGCCAGGCAGGCGAGCACGACCCCGCGCCGCGACGCGGCGGGGGCGTCGTCCGCGCGCAGCGCCGAGGGGCGCAGGACGCGGCGCGCGGCGAGCAGGCCGTAGCCGATGAGGAACACGCCGCCGAGCAGGCCGACCGCGGTCAGCGCGGAGGGCCAGGCCGTGACGACGGCGCCGACCCCGGCGACGCCCAATGTGATGAGCACCGCGTCGGAGAGCGCGCAGATGCCGACCACCGCGAGCACCCCGTGGCGGCGGACGCCCTGGCGGAGCACGAGGGCGTTCTGCGCGCCGATGGCGACGATGAGGGAGAGGCCGGTGCCGAATCCGGCGGCCGCGGTGGTGAGGGCGTTCGTCATGGGGCCGACGGTACGGAGGCGCCCGCCCTGCGTACAGCTAATGATTCTTACGTACCATGAGCTTCCATGATGTCCGAACTCCCCCTCGACCAGGTGCGGACCCTGCTGGCCGTCGTCGACGAGGGCACCTTCGACGCGGCGGCACAGGCGCTGCGGGTGACGCCGTCGGCGGTCAGCCAGCGGGTCAAGGCGCTGGAGCAGCGCACCGGCCGGGTGCTGCTGATGCGGACGAAGCCGGTGCGGCCGACCGGGTCCGGCGAGGTGGTGGTGCGTTTCGCCCGCCAGTTGGCGCGGCTGGAGGGCGACGCGCGGACGGCCCTCGGCATGGCGGGGCCCGGCGAACCGACGCGGCTGGCGATCGCGGTCAACTCCGACTCCCTGGCGACGTGGTTCCTGCCCGCGCTGCGGCGGCTGCCCGAGGACGCGGACCTCTGCTACGAGCTGCGCCGGGAGGACCAGGACCATACGGCCGCGCTCCTGCGGGAGGGGCTGGTGATGGCGGCGGTGACGTCGTCCCCGGAGGCGGTGTCGGGCTGTTCGGTGCGCGCTCTGGGCCGGATGCGGTACGTGCCGGTGGCCGCCCCGTCCTTCGCGCGGCGGTGGTTCGGCCGGGGAGCGGGCGGGGACCCGCGCGCGCTGGTCGCCGACGCTCCGGTGGTGGTCTTCGACCGGCGGGACGACCTCCAGGACGCCTTCGTGCGCGGACTGGGGCACGGTGCCGGGGCGAGCGCCCGGCGGCATCTCGTCCCCAGCCCCGAGGGGTTCGTGGAGGCCGTCGCGGCGGGCATGGGGTGGGGCATGGTCCCCGACGTCCAGGGGGAACCGCTGCTGCGCACGGGCCGGTTGGTGAACGTCGTCCCGGACCGCGTCGTGCACGTCCCGCTGTACTGGCAGCAGTGGAAGCTGGACTCGCCGGCCCTGGCGGCGGTGGCCGACGCGGTGGCCGCGGAGGCCGCCGAGGCCCTCGGCGGCGCGCGGTCCGCCTGAGTCCCGCGCACCGGCCGCCGGGTGCGCTCGTGGCCCCGTCATCCATGATGAGCGGGCAGCCGTACGACCGACGCGCAGGAGCACGCATGACCCAGCCCCCCGCCCCTCCTCCCAGCCGCCGCCGGGGCGTGCTCGCCGCCCTGGCGGGCGCGGTCCTCGTCGCGGCCGGTGCGGGGCTGCTCCTGTCCGACGCCTTCGCCACCGACCCCGCTCCCCCGCCCGCGGCCGTGCCGCCCGCGGCGAACGCGCCCTTCGACTACCAGATCGGCGGGGCGTACCCGCCGCCCGCCGGGGTGCGGACCGTCGTCCGCGACCGGGGCGACGAGCCCGCCGAGGGGTTGTACAACGTCTGCTACGTCAACGCCTTCCAGGCCCAGCCGGACGCCCTGGGCTGGTGGCGGAAGAACGAACCGGACCTGCTGCTGCGCGACCGGGACGGCGGCGTGGTGAACGACGAGGCGTGGGGCGAGGCGCTGCTGGACACCTCGACCCCGGCGAAGCGCGCCCGGCTGGCCGGGATCGTCGGGGACTGGATCGACGGCTGCGCGAAGGACGGCTTCCAGGCGGTGGAGCCGGACAACCTGGATTCCCACGAGCGCTCCGAGGGCCTGCTGGACCAGGCGCACAACGCCGCGTTCGCCGAGCTCCTCGCCGCCCGCGCGCACGCCGCCGGGTTGGCGATCGGCCAGAAGAACACCGCCGAACTGCTCGGGCGGCGCGAGGAGATCGGCTTCGACTTCGCGGTGGCGGAGGAGTGCGGCCGGTACGGCGAGTGCGCCGACTACGCCGCCGCGTACGGCGACCGGGTCCTCGTCGTCGAGTACGCGGACCGCGACTTCGTCCGGGCGTGCTCGTCCGCGGGCGCGGAGCTCTCGGTGGTGCTCAGGGACCTCGCAGTCCGGCCGGCGGGCCGCGCCGGCCACGTGTACCGCGCCTGCTGACGGAGGCGGCGCGTGCGGCGGGGCGGGGCGGGGGCTCAGGCGGGCGTCCGGCGGGTGCGGACGGTGAAGATGCCCCCGTCCGGGTCGGTGATCACCGATTCGGTCCCGTCGCTCGGGGAGCCGACCGGAGGGCAGACCGCGCCGCCCTCCCGGCGTGCCGCCTCAATGACCTCCGCCAGGTCGTCGACCTCGAAGCGCACGTGCCACCGGGGGCGCAGCCGGGGGTCGGCGGACGCCCCGTCCCCGCCGCCGCGCAGGGTGGCCACGGTGCGGCCGCCCTGCCGGACGACGACGGCGTCCTGCTCGTACGCGTAGCCGACCTCGCAGCCGCCGGGCTCCCCGGAGGCCCACCCGAACACCTCGGCGTAGAAGATGGCGGAGTCGAAGGCGTGGCTGGTCCGCAGTTCGAGGGAGGCCGGGGTACGGTCGCTGCCGAGCGACCAGGGAGGGGTGCGGCCCTCCCAGAAGCCGAATCCGGCGCCCTCGCGGTCCGCGCCGACCGCTCCGCGGCCGCGGCCCAGCCGGATCGGGCCCACGGCGATGGTGGCGCCGCGCTCCCGGACCCGCGCGGCGGCGCCGTCGGCGTCGGCGACGGCGAAGTAGGGGGTCCAGGACACCGAGGTGGGCAGGCCCGGCGCGATCTGGCCGAGCCCGGCGACGGGCCGGGCGCCGACGTGCGCGACGGAAAAGCCCTTGCCGAGCGTGCCGGAGCGGAAGGTCCAGCCCAGCACGTGCGCGTAGAAGTCCTCGGTGGCCCGCAGGTCGCGCGTCATGAGGCTCACCCAGCACGGGACGCCGTGCACCGGAGTGCGCTGCTCTGCCACCGCCATCGGAACCCGCCTCCTCGCCCCGGTCCTCGCCGCCGTCCGCCGTCGCGGCGGGCCGCCCTCGCGGCCGTCGGCCGGCGGCGGACCGAAGCGCCCGGCCGCCCTGGAGCGGCGCTCCCTCCATACGTACGCCGCCCCTGTCGCCGCCGCCACCCGGCCGAGGCCCCCACGTCGGCGCGGGGGCGGGCCGCCCGCGCGGCCGAGGCGAGGGCCGGGCTTCTGCGGCGCTCTCGCCAGGCCGCTCACGTCGTCTGCCGCCCCCCGGCACCGACCGCCGGGGACTGGTCGGACACGCCGCCGGGGTGGAGCCGGCCCGCGTCGGCGAGGCGTTCGGGGCGGCCGCGCGCCGAGGCGCCGCCCGCCTGCGCGCACGACGCGGAGGCGGAGGGACGGGGCCCCCGCTCAGGAGGCCGTCACCGGGCGGTGAGCTCCGCCGCGGGCTCGCCCAGGCGTCGGGCGGCGGTGCGCCAGGCGGTGGTGACGGCGGCGCGGGCCGCGGCGGTGGCGGCCTCCACGTCCGGCGGGAGGCGGACCGGAGCGCCGATGTGGACGTGCAGCCGGGGGCGGCGGGCCGGGGCGGTGAGGAGGCCGGAGACCTGCTTGGCGCACCGCCCGGAGGTCACCCGGCGTGCTCCCGCCTGGCCGAGCGGCACGATCGGCGCGCCGGACCTGAGCGCCAGGCGGGCCGGGCCGCTGCGGAAGCCCTCCGGCGGGGCCTCGGCCGCGTCCGTGCGGAGGGGCAGCCGGCCCTCCCCGTAGACGAGTACGTGGCGGCCGTGTCCGAGCGCGGCGACCGCCGCGTCGAGGGCGTCGGCCGCCCGGCGGGTGCCGCGGTGCACGGGCACGTGGCCGCCGCGCTCCAGGAGGCGTCCGAGGACCGGGACGCGCCAGAGGCCCGCGGCGGCCAGGACGACGGGTTCGACGTCGAGGCGCAGCAGCGCGGCGAGGACGACGCCCGGATCGGCGAGCGAGGTGTGGTTGGCGACGATGATGCTGCCGGCGGCCGGGGCGGCGGCGTGGTCGGACGTGACCGTGAGGCGTCCGAGGGCGGGGACGACGGCGGCTGCGATGCGGCTGAGCACGGTTCTCCTGCGGTCCGGTGGCTGGGCGACCCGTGAGACGGCGTTCGCGCCGTGGGGGCCGCCTGCGCGCCGTCCCGGTCGTCGCCCCATCGTCGCGGCGGGGCGGGCGGTGGGCCTGAGTGCCCGTACTCAGGCCCACCGGGCCGGGTGCTCGGCCGCGGCCGGTGGACGGCGGCCCGTGCGGGGCGGTCGCGGGCCGCCGGCCGCACGGCGCCCTGCCGGTTCGGCGCGGGGCCGGCCGGAAGCGGTCCCGTGTCGCGGGCCCGGCCCCCGCCGGAGCCGGACGCGGCCGCGCCGCTCGGCGGGCCGTCGTGCCGCAGGGCGTGAGGACCGGGCAAGAGTTGCCGGACGGTTGCGGAGCCTTCACCGCTCCGTGATCGACGCGCCCGTTCCCGGCGGCCGCGGACCGGCACGCGTACGCCCGCCGGCACCGGCGTCCGGGGGGTGTCCGGCGGATCAGGGCCGGGCGGGCCGCGGTGTCCGGTGCGGTGCGGCGCACGGCGCTGGAACGCCTTCGTCGCGGAGCGATTCGGGCGTTTCGGCAACGCCGCGAGGCGCCGTGCCAGGCGCGCCGTGGACCCGGTCACGATCCGCCGGACGCCCCCTAGCGGGCGGCGGCCGTCCGCACCATGCCGAAGTCGATCGCGCGGCCCGCGTCGCGCAGGACTTCCTCCGCCACGCGCCGGACCTCCGCGGGAACGTCACCGTGCTCCTCCACGAGGCCGGCGTAGATCGGTGCTTCGGTGGCGTCTGCGGAACTCATACGGAATATTTCCCGTCTGTCTGTGCGCGGAGCCCCCACCGGTCGGCGAAGGCGGGGGCGAGTGTACGTGGTGCGCGGCGGCGGTCGCGATGGCGGCCCGGCGCTCCCCGCGCCCGGCGCGCGCCCCTCACCGGCGGCGGCGCGGGGCGGTGGGCAGGGGGCGGTGGCCCTCGGTCCACGCGTTGACCCAGCCGCAGCCCGAGCAGGCGTACCGCCCGTCGAGGCCCGCGATCTGCGTGCCGCACCGGGTGCACCCGATGGAGGTGATCTCCGGGTGCTCCGCCGCGGTCCCGGCGGCGTCCGCCCGTCCCTCCGGGGCAGGTGACGTGCTCATGGCCATCCCTCCGTATCGGCGGCGGATCCGGCGGACCGTCCGTCCACCGGCCCGGCCCGCGGCGGTCGGACACCGCGCCCGGCCGCCGGCCGGGCGGGCGCACCGTCACTCCACGCGCCCGCCCGCGCGGCGCGCCGCGTCCTTCCGGCAACGTAGCGCAGGAGGGCGACGGCGCGCGCCGCCCTCCCGCCCCGCGCGAGCACGCCGTCGCGGTCCGGATCGGAGCGGGCCCCGGCGGTGTCCGCCACCCTGTCCCTTCGAGCCGCCTATCGATCGCGCAGGGTGCATTGTCGGCCGTTTCTGACTGCTTTTCGCTATGAACGGAGGCCGCGGGGCACGGAGGTGCAGGATGGCGTCCGTGATGGGCAACCTCCCCGTCGTGACGACCAGCTTCGTCGGCCGCGACAGCGAACTGGTCAGCATCGAACGGGCACTTCGAGACCACCGTCTGGTCACGCTCACCGGCAGCGGCGGGGTCGGCAAGAGCCGGCTGGCCCTGCGCGTCGCGGAACGCGCCCAGGACCGGTACGCGGACGGCGTGTGGTGGGCCGACCTCTCCCATCTGCACGACGACGAACTGCTGACCACCACGGTCTGCGACGGCGTCGGGCTCCTGGACCACAGCGCCCGGCAGCCGGTGGCGGCGCTGCGCGCGTGGCTGTCCGACCGCCGGCTGCTGCTCGTCCTCGACTGCTGCGAGCGGGTCGTCGGCCCCTGCGGGCGGCTCGTGGCCGAACTGCTCGCCGCGGTCCCCGGCCTGACGGTCCTGGCCACCAGCCGGGAGCCGTTCGGCACGCCGGACGAGCACCGCGTCGAGGTGGCCCCGCTCTCCGCCGGCGAGGAGGGCGACGAAGCGGTCCGGCTCTTCCTCGACCGCGCGGCCTCGGTCGTGCCCGGCCTCTCCTTCGACGCCCCGGCCAGCGCGGCCGCCGTGGCGGAGATCTGCCGGCGCGTCGACGGCATACCGCTCGCCGTGGAGCTGGCCTGCGCCCAACTCCGCAGGAACAGCGCTCAGGAGATCACCGGGCGGCTGGCCTCCCGGATGGACGCGCTCACCGACGACACCCTCTGGCCCCGCCGCCACCGTGCGCTGCGCACCACGATCGGCTGGAGCCACGAGCTCTGCGCGCCGCTGGAGCGGCTGCTGTGGGCGCGGCTCTCCGTCTTCCGGGGCGTGATCACGGCGCAGGACGCTGAGGCGGTGTGCGCGGGCGGGCCGCTCGGCGCGGACGCGGTCGCCCCGGCGCTGGAGCGCCTGGCCGACCAGTCCGTGCTGCGGCGCACCGAGGGCGGTTACCGGATGCTGGACACCCTGCGCGAGTACGGGGCGATGTGGCTGGCGGAGCTGGCGGAGGACGCCCTCCTCGCCGACCGGCACGCCCGGCACTTCGCCCACGTCTGCGTCCAGGCGTACACGGGCTGGTTGGGGCCCTCGCAGGTCGCGTGGTACCACCGGATCGCCGACGCCCACGCGGACCTGTGCGCCGCGCTGGACCACCTGGTGGCCGAGGACCCGGAGAAGGCGATGGAGATGGCCGGGTGCGCGGGGCTGTTCTGGAGCTGCTGCGGCCACCTGCACCAGGCGCGCACGTATCTGGAACGGGTGCTGGCCCTGCCGCTCTCCGCCGGCCCCCACCGCACCCGCGCGCTCTGGGCCCTGGGCGTCACGCTGGCCCTCCAGGGCGACCACGAGGCGGCCCTGCGGACCGGCGAGGAGTGCCGGGCGGCGGCCCGCCGCGACGAGGACCCCGAGGCGGTCCTGCTGGCGGCCCACTCGGTGAGCTTCACGTATCTGATGGCGGGCGAGCCGCGCACGGCGCACGCGGTCAGCGACCACGCGCTGCGCGAGCATCCGGGGGACCCCGCCGACGCGCCGTCGCAGCTCCGCTGCCGGGTGATACGCCTCTTCGCGCTCTCCGCGCTCGGCCGGCTCGACGAGGCGTACGAGGAGGCCACCCGGCTCCAGAAGATCAGCCTGCGCTTCGGCGAGTACTGGGCACGGGCCTACGCCGACCACCAACTCGCCCTCATCCACCTGCTCCGGGGCCGCCCCCGACACGCCGAGAGCCACGCGCGGGCGATGCTCGCCGGCAAGCACGAGCTGCACGACAGCCTCGGCATAGCGCTCGGCCTGGACCTGCTCGCGGGGGCCATCGCCGCGCGGGGGGACGGTGTGGCGGCGGCCCGTACGTCCGGCACGGGGCACACGTACTGGCGCATGATCGGCCACCCCCACCGGGGCACCCCGGAGTTGGCGGCCATCCGCGAGCAGTGGGAGCGCCGGGCCCGGCAGGCGGCGGGCGACTCGGCGTACGAACGGGCCTACCTGCGCGCCTCGGCCGACGACGCCGAGCGCGGTCTGGCCCGCGCGCTGGAGGGCTGAGGCCGCCCCGCGGCGCCGGGCGGGGAGGACCGGACCGCCGGGCCCCGGCCGCGGGCCCGCCGGTGGCGGGGTCTCACTCCCGAGCGCCCCCTCCCCGCCCCACGGCCGAGGTCGCCACCGCCCGGCGGGCGAGGTCGTGCAGGCGCGCCGGTCGCAGCGGCCGCCCGGCGGCCGCCGCCTCGCGCACCCCTCGGGCGACGACCTGGTGGATGACGTCCGCGGCGGTCAGCGCGGGCCCGTCGGTCCGCTCCAGCGCCTTGTTCAGGGCGGCGAGGTCGTCGTCGCCCACGGCGCCGTCCAACGCGTGGGCCAGCAGGGTCCCGCGTCCGGCCGCGGACGGCCTCGGGAAGTGGTGGACGGTGGCCCGGCGCAGCACGGCGGGGTCGACCCGCTCGACGAGGTTGGTGGCCATGAGGAAGACCAGGCGCGCGTCGTGGTGCGCCCGGATGCGGTCCAGGCCGACGATCAGCGCGTCGACGACCGCGGTGTTCTCGAGCGCGCCGGAACTGGTGTCGTGGGCGCTGCGCAGTCCGCCGACCGCCTCCGCCTCGTCGAGGAACACGATGAGGGGCAGGTTCAGCTTCCCCGCGAAGTCGCCGAGGCCGGTGAGGAAGCCCACCGCGTCGCTGCCGGCCCGGCCCTGGATGCCGTGGCCGCGCAGGCGCTGGTTGAGCTGGACGAACGCGACGTCCTCGCGCAGTTCGGCGGCGGCCATGGCCGCCAGGCCGTGGGCGACCGCCGACTTGCCCGTGCCGGGGTCGCCGGTCAGCAGGAGGCACGGCGTGGAGGCCGCGGCCTCCGCCGCCGCCTGGATGACCCGGCCGTAGTGCTCAAGGCTCCACGCGTCGAGCAGGCCCTCCGGTCGGAGCCGGCCGACGACGTCGGCGAGCACCTCGTGCTGGGGGACATCGACGAGCCGGTCGAAGCGGGCGGCCGCGGCGGGGTCGGGGCCGTCGGGGGAACCGGTCCAGACCGAGGCCAGGCTCACGTACTCGCTCAGGTCGGCGGGCACCTCCAACCGCCGTTCGCGCTCCGTCCGCCGCGTGGGCGGTCCGCCGGAAGCGTCGGGGGCCTCCGCGGCGGGGGCGTGGGGGTCGACGACGAGGATGCGGGTCGCGCCGGTCAGTCGCGCCGCCTCGGAGGCTTCCGACAGGCGGACGCGGGCCGCCCCGTGTCCGTCCAGTTGGACGTCGAAGCACGTGTCCAGTGCGGCGGGCCCGAGCAGCAGCCCGGACAGTTGCCGGCGCAGGCCGGCTGCGAGGGCCGGGTGCAGTCGGCCGTCGAGCGTCCGGCCCGCGGAGGGTTCCAGGGTGAAGGTGAGCGTGTGCGGCATGGCGGTCGCGGTCTCTCTGGTCGACGTGCTCGAAAGGAGGTCGGGGGTGTGCGCCGACCGCCCGGCGGATGCCTGGCGTGCCGTCAGGTGATGACGCGCAGCGCCCCGTTCAGCGTCGTGCGGACGATGTCGGCCAGCGGGATGCCGAGCAGCTCCGTGACGAGCGCGCCCATCATCGTGGTGCCGAGGAAGCGCAGGACGGTGTCGCGGTGCCGCTCCCAGACGCCGCGCTCGGCTTCGACCGCCTCCTCGAGCCCGTGCACGAGCTCGTTCTCGTTGGTGCGCCGCCGGCCGAAGGCGTAGTCGGGCCCCTCGGACAGCACGGTCTCGGCGGCGCGCAGGGTGGGCGGGCGCAGAGCGGACACGGACCGCAGCGCCTGGAGGTCGCTCCGCGCGCTGACCGAGGCCACCTCCAGGGGAAGTGCGGCGTCCGACCAGCGGTCGGCGGGGACCGGGAGGAAGTACTTGTTGACCAGTCCCGCGATCTTCTGCGCCTCCTCGGGATCGGACAGGGCGAGCCCGAGGTCGGCGAGGCGTCCGATGATCCGCTCGACGGTGAGCAGCGTGGGGAGCTTCGACGGCGCCCCTCCCACGTGCAGCGTCGTGGACACGACGTCGGTCGCGAGCAGGGGCAGGACCAGGTCTCGGTCGAGGCCGGGACCGCGCGGGGACAGCAGAATGTGTGCCACAGCCATGACGTCAGCTTCCCTCGTACTGAAGTACGCGTGTTTCCAGCACGCCCGAGCCGTACCGGCGCTCCTGCCAGCTCCCTTCGCCGTACGTGAAGGCCACGCTGCCGCCGCCGCCCGGCGGGGACCACCGGGTGCCGCTCACGACGTCCCGCTGCCGCTCGGGCGGCAGCGCCCGCATCGTCGCGCTCCAGGAGACCGCCTCGGTGAACCTCGCCGTCGGGGGCAGCGGGCGGGCGCTGACCGGGGCGCCGCCGAGGCCCACCCGCGCGCCGCTCCCCGAGTAGGAGATCTCGTAGCGGAGCTGGTGGTAGACGTGGTGCGAGGCGCGGGGGTCCTCGATCGTGTACCACAGGCAGGTCACCGCGTCGTTCATGACGAACGTGCACGCGTCGTCGTAGCAGGTGTAGACGACGTCCTTGCTGAGCAGTGCGGGGTAGGCCTCGCTCAACGCGACGAGGTCCTTCTTGATCTGCTGGACGACGTAGAGCACGTCGGCGTGGGTGACCGTTACGGTCAGGACGTGCGAGGTCGTCACGTTGCCCTCCGGGCGGGCCGTCAGGAGCACGGTCGATCCGACTGCCTGACGTCGCCTGGGAGGAAGAGTACGGCCATCTCCCCCAAGAGGCGATGAAACGGCGGGAGTTGCCGTTGCGCCGTGGGGCGCTCCGGCAGCGCGGCGAGACACCGTACGCCCGCCGGGCAAGGCGGGGCGGCCCTTAGCATCCCGGTATGACGATCATCAGCCGGCTCCGCCCCGAGCACGCCGCGGCCCTGCTCGCGTTCGAGCGGGAGAACCGGGCGTACTTCTCCGCCTCCGTCCCCGACCGGGGCGACGAGTACTTCACCGACTTCGCCCGGCGCCACCGCGAGCTGCTCGACGAACAGGACGCCGGACTGCACCACTTCCACGTCGTCGAGGGCGCCGAGGGGGCGGTCCTGGGCCGGGTCAACCTCCTGGAGGTGGAGGGCGGCTCGGCCGAGCTGGGGTACCGGATCGCCCGGCGTGCGGCGGGGCGCGGGCTGGCCACCTGGGCGGTCGGGCAGGTCTGCGCGCTGGCGGTCCGGGAGTACGGGCTGACGGTGCTGCGGGCGCGGACGACGCTGGACAACGCGGGTTCGCGCGCGGTGCTGGCCCGCACCGGGTTCGCGCCGGTGGGCAACGCCGTGTTCGGCGACCGGCCGGGGCTGCGGTACGTCCTCGACCTCCGCGAGGACGCCCCCGCGGCCCCGTGACCGCTCCCGGCCGGGAGGACGGGGAGAAGGGGTGCGCCGGCTGTCCGGCGCACCCCTTCTCCCCGTCGTACGGCGGCGGTCGGCCGCGGCGGTCAGTCCTTGTCGGTCTCCTCGCGGACGATCGTGTCGTTCTTCGCGTCCACGTCGAAGGCGGTCTTCTTCCAGTCGGAGCCGACCACGTCGATCGACCAGACGACGCCCTTGCCGTCGTTGTCGTCCAGGCTGATGGAGGTGACCGTCCCCTTCTTCTTCTCCGTGGCGACCTTGGCCGCCTGCTCGGGCGTCTGGGTGGCCTGCGACAGCCACTGGGCCGTCCGCTTCTTCTCGTCGGCGTCCTGGTCCGCGTCGACGCGGGCCTCGATCACCTTTCCGTTGACCGCGTCGATGCGCACGGTGTGGACCGTGCCGTCCTTCTCCGCGACCTCCGCGAGCCAGACCGGGCCCGCACCGCTCGCGCTCGCGCTCGGGCTGGACGTTCCGGTTCCGGACGGGCTCGCCGAGCCGGTGGGGCTGGACGTCCCCGAGGGGCTGGAGGAGCCGCTGGGGCTGGAGCTGCCGGACGGGCTGCCGGACCCGGACGGACTGGGGCTCTGCTCGCGGTCGTCGTCGTCCACCCCCTCCAGGTCCAGGTCGACCAGCTTGCTCCCGGCCACCTCGCCGGTCGCGGTCGCGGCGGCGTCGTCGAACGTGACCTTCGTGGCGTCGAGCACCTTCTTGCGCTGCTTCTGGTCCTCGGTCATCCGAGCGGTGGCGGACGGGGTCGACGTCCGCTGCGGAACGACCTTCGCGGCCTCCGAGGTGGTCGCGGCCGTCGAATCGTCCGTGCTCTGGCCGCATCCCGTGATCAGGACGGCCGCGGCGGCCGCCACACCGAGGGCGCCGACCATCCGGAGGTTGCGGGAGCGGGGGGAAGCGCTGTTCTTTGGTCGAGGCTCAAGTCTCATGCCCCCATGCCTAGCCCTTCGGGCGTCCGGTCATGTTGCCCTCCCCGGCGGAGTCACCCGATCGACCGGGCGGGTCCGCCCGTTGGCCGCCGCTCCCCGAGCGGCATCCGCGCGGATGCGGAACAATGGTCTCCGGGGCCGCATCCTGACGCGGTCCGGCCGGAGGCCGTCATGGATGACACGGTTGACACCGAGCGCTACGAGCTCATCTTCCAGATGTCCGGCGCCGCCGACGACGTGGTGACCGTCCGGCGGACGGACCGCACGGGCGCGGGCGGGTCCCCCGTGTACGAGGACGAGACCGGGATCGTCCGGGCGGAGATCAGCGACCGGGGCGAGGTGCGGATGCTCGCCAGCGGCGGACACCAGGCGCCGGGCGCTCCCCTGCTGGCCCGCCCCCTGCCCGACGACGGGTCGCCGGACCCGCGCTGAGCGCCTGGACACCGCCGCGCGGACGGTCCTACGGTGAGGCGCGTGAACGAGACCTGGGACCCGGCCGACCCGGCCGTCCTGGCCCTTCCCTCCGGACGGCTGGTCCGCGGCAGGGGCCTGCGCGAACCGGTGCCCGCGGGCCCGGAACCGGACTTCGCGCTCCATCTGCTGGGGCGCACCCCGCCGCCGACCGCCTGGGAGTCGCGATGGCTGCGCTGGCCCGACTTCCGCCTCCCGGCGGACCGGGAGGCGGCCGGGCTGCTCCTGGCGGAGGCGTGGCGCCGGTCCGCCGTCGAACGGGTCGAGGTGGCCTGCGGCGGCGGGATGGGCCGCACCGGGACGGCGCTGGCCTGCCTGGCCGTGCTGGACGGGGTCCCCGCCGGGGAGGCGGTGCGGTTCGTGCGCCGCGGCTACCACCCGCGCGCGGTCGAGACCCCCTGGCAGCGCCGCTTCGTGCGGAACTTCGCCCCGCGCTGAGGACCCGGTGGCCCCGCCCCCTCGCCGGCTCGGCGTACGGCGCCGGGCGCACGGGGGACGGGGGCGGGCGGTCAGCCGGTGCGCACGGCGCGGAGCACGGCGTCCCGGACGACGGTCTGCCGGCCCTCCGGGTCGGGGCCGAGGCGTTCGGGCGCGGACGCCTCGATGACGACCCACTGGGCGGGGTCGAGGACGGTGGCCATCTCCTCCCCCGTGGCGAACAGGTCGGCGCTTCCGGGCCGTCCCACGCCGGGTGCGCGGTCGGCCGGGTGGTGGCTGACGACGAGGAGGGTGCCGCCGGGCCGTACGGCCGCGGCGAGCCTGCGGTGCAGGGCGTGGAGGTCGGTCCGGGGCAGGTGCATGAACTGCGCGGAGACCAGGTCGAAGCGCTCGGGGGCCGGGTCCCAGGTGCGGACGTCGGCCTGGCGCCAGGTGATCCGGTCCGCGATGCCGGCCCCGGCGGCGGCCGCCGTGCGGGCGGCGGACCCCAGGCCCGCGGCCGACCAGTCGGCGCCGGTGACCCGCCAGCCGCGTCCGGCGAGCCAGATCGCGTCGGCGCCCTCGCCGCTGCCGACGTCCAGGGCGGTGCCGGGGTCGAGGGGGGTCGCGTACCGGACGAGGACCGGGTTGGGGTCGCCGCTCCAGGCGTCGCCCTCCCGGTAGCGGTCCTCCCAGAACTCCTGGGTGAGGAAGCGCTCCGCGTCGCTCTCGTCGTGCCGGTGGCCGGGTGCGTGCTGATGCGCGTGGTGGGTCATGGGGACACTGTGCGGCCCCCGCCCGCCGACCCGCCGACTTCTTTGCCGGACCGGCAACTCCCGTGCGTCGGCGCACCGCCGAGACGCCCCGCGCCGGGCGGCGGGGGCGTCACCGGGCGGGGGCGGGCGGTGCGACGGACCGCGCGGCCGCGGGCGGGGGCACGGTGGCCCCCGCACCGGCCCGCACGGCCTCGACCACGCTCTGGTGGAAGGCGCGGCTCTCCTCCTCCGAGGGGCACGGCACGGGGCTGCCCGCCAGGGTGCACCAGTCGGAGGAGCCGCTGTACTGCACGGCCACCGACGCCTGCCCGTCGGACCAGGTCGTATGCACGGTGAGGTCCCCGGTGAGGATGCCCGCTTCCACGGTGCGTACCCCGCCGGTTCCCGCGTACACACCGCTGGTCGTCCATGATGCCCAGCTCATGACGCGCCGCCTTTCGGACACTGGCAAGCCTGTCTGAAGGGAGTCCCGTGGTCCCTGGCGGCCCGGTGCGCCGCGGGCCGAAGGGGCGTCCGCGGGCGACCGCGCACGGGGTGTTCCGACAGCGCGGCGAGGCGCCGCGGCTGCCGCCGCACGCCCGCCGGGGAGGACGGGACGGCCCATAGCGGACTGCTTCCGAGTATGGCACCGCCGGTCGGGGTCCGCGCAAGGCCGAGCGGCGGCCGCCCGTCTCAACCGCGTTCCAGCACGCCCCGGACGAAGGCTGCCTGCCCCGCGTGCTGGAGGTCCTCGGCGACGACGCTGATCAGCCGGACGCCCAGGGTCACCGGAGGCGACCAGGACCTGTCGACGATCCGGTCGAGGGCGTGCCCGTCGAGTCCGCGGACGAAGTCCAGGGTCCGCCCGTGCACGGCGTCGTAGTAGCCGAGGAGGGGCGCGGCGGAGTCCACGCGGACGGCGGCGACCTCGTCGGCGCTCTGCCCGTAGCCGGTCGCCGTCTCGTCGAACGGCAGCCCGAAGCGGTCGGCCCAGCCCTCGGTGAGCCAGACCTGCTCGGCGCCGGCGGCGTCGGCGATGTGGTCGTCCTGGACGCGGGTGAGATGCCAGACCAGCCAGGCGATCGAGTTGGCCCCCGCGTCCAGGCGGGCGTGGAGATCGTGGGGCGGAAGCCCCTCGACCGCCGCGTGGACCGCTTCCCGGACCCGTTGGAACGCCTCGGTCAGCATCGTCGCACTGTTCATCCGTTCACCTTCGCCACTCCGGCGCGCGGGAGGGGGCTGCGACACGCGGGGGCCGCCGACCGGCGCGTACGCGGCTCGGTG
Source organism: Streptomyces sp. NPDC041970 (assembly GCF_055588985.1). Lineage (NCBI taxonomy): Bacteria > Bacillati > Actinomycetota > Actinomycetes > Kitasatosporales > Streptomycetaceae > Streptomyces > Streptomyces sp. NPDC041970. The sequence continues at coordinate 15,869 of NZ_JBVJCD010000023.1, read as the reverse complement.
CGGGCCGTGGCGCCGGTCGGCGGGCTGTCCGGGTGAGGCGGGGGTCAGACGAGGAGGCTCAGCAGGTGCGCGCAGGCGGCGGCCTCGTCCGGGTGGCGGGCGATGACGTCGTACGCGCCCCGTTCGTACGCCCCGGTCTCCCAGCCGCCGCCGTCGGACCGCCGCAGGACCAGGAAGTCGGGCGGGGTGGGCACGGGCTCGTGGACGCCCTCGATCCGGTAGTAGCCGCCGGGGATGCGGGCCTCGACGAGTGCGGCGCGCAGCGCCCGGCGGTCCATGGGTCGCTACGCTCCGGCGGGTGTCAGGTAGCCGTGGTCCAGCAGCCACTTCACGTTGAGGCGCTGCCCCTCCCCCGGATTCAGGAACACCGCGTCCAGCTTGATCTGCCGGCCCCCGCCGGGCTGCTCGAACCACGGGGCGACGCTGCCCTGCCAGACCCAGAAGGGCTTGGCCACCTGGTAGACGCGGTAGTCGCACGGGGTGGAGGCTTCGCGGGTGTTGAGGTTCTGCGGCGGCAGGGCGCGCTCGGCGTAGGCGTCACCGGCGGGGGCCAGATAGCCGCCGTACTCCGAGCCGAAGCGGTCCAGGCGCCGGCCGGTGCGCAGCTCGACGGGCTTCTTGTCGATCTCGCCGTTCACCTCGGCGAAGCCGTCGTTGGGCGGGTACTTCCAGCTTCCGGTGTCCGCGGGCCCTTCCCAGTACTTCTTGAGGAAGTCCCTCGGCGACAGGTCGCCGGTGCGGTCGTATCCGTTCAGGAGCGGGCCGACCGGGGCGAGCCGCTTGTTCGGCAGCCACTTCGGGCCGAGGCGGGCGTCGCCGCGGAACTCGCCGGTGCACGGTTCGTGGCGCTCGGCGGCGGGCGCCGGGCGAGCGGACTGCGGGGCGGCGCTCGCGGTGGGCGCGGTGATGAGTCCGGCGCTGACGCCGAGCGCGGCGAGCACGGTACGCATACGGTTCATTCCAAGGTCCCCTCGGACACGGACGGGCGATCGGGTGACCGACGCAGCGTAGCGGCTCGGCTACACCGCGCGCCCGCACCCTGGCCGCTTTCCGACCGCGCCGAAGGGTTGCCGCGCCGTCGGCGGCGGCTGTTCCGCGTGTTCCCGGCGGACGACGGCGCAGGTGCGCGCCGTCCGCCGTCACCGCCGGCCGTCGCCGTAGTGGACCGTGACGCGCTCGAAGCCGAGGGAGCCGAGCAGCCCCTTCAGCATGTCGGCGGTGTTCTTCTCCGCCCGCGCGGTCAGTCCGCTCTCCCGCGCCGCCTCCGCGATGTGCTGGGCGGCGAGTCGGTTCACCGCCTGCTCGCTGCCGGGGTTGTCGGAGAAGAGGTCGCCCAGCCGGTCGAGGAGGCCGCGCTGCTTGGACACGGCGTAGGAGCGGTCGGGGTCCAACGCCGGCTTGCCCAGCACCGCGTGCGGCAGCCGGATCTCGGCGGTGGTGCGGTCCTCGTTCACCACGACCCCGTTCTCGGTGACCTTCCCGAGGTCGACCGAGGCGCCGACGGCGCCCGCCCCGACGAACAGGGTGCGGGTCCCGCGCACCGCGTCGGGCAGGAACTCGGCGTCCTTCTGGAGGTCGACGACGACCTGGAAGTTGCCCGAGGCGGCCTCGTACGCGCTCATGTCCTGGATCGACTTGAGGACGGCGGGCCCCGACCGGTCGCGGGTCTCCTGGGCGAAGAGGCCGTCGAGCCCCGGCAGCAGGCCGAAACGGCCGCCGAAGAAGAGCAGCGCCGGTACGAGCGCGCAGATGCCGAGGGCCTTCCACCAGGCGCGGGAGGACCCGGAGGGGCGTTCGCCGCCGCGCGGGGCGGGTTTGGTGGTTACGTCGCTGGACGTCATGGTCTCCATGTGACCCGTCCCCGGCGCTTTCACTCCATGTCCGGTGCGGAATGGGCCAGTTCCGGTAGACGGGAGCAGACGCGGCCGGGCGCCGGGGGGGGTCGCGGGGCTCAGCGCGGCGAGGGGTCCACGCGTACGCGGTCGCTCGCGCCGTCGGTGAGGAACGACGCCACCGCCCGCCCCTCGTCCGCCACGGCGGCGCGCTCGGACCGGGAGAGCGCCCGCAGCGGGACCGCGGTGACGCCGTCCCCCCGGGCGCTCCAGGTGGCGGCCACCCTGCCGTCGACCAGCACGACGCGCTCCCCGGCGACCGAGAGGCCGCGGTGGGCGTCGTCGATGATCCGGCCGCGGTCGTGGTACCCGAGGATCGCGTTGTCGAAGGCCGGCAGGAACCGCACCGGGGCGGGGGTGGCGGGGTCCGGGCGGGGCGCGTCGGGGAGGTCGAGCAGTTCCCGGCCGCGCTCGTCGCGGAAGGCGACCAGCTCGTCCCGGAGGGCGGCCACCGCGGCGGGGAGGCCGGCCAGCCCGGACCAGGCGCGCAGGTCGGCCGTGGCGGCGGGGCCGTAGGCGGCCAGATAGCGGCGGACCAGCGTGCGGCCGACCGGGTCCGCGCCGTCGGGCGCCGGCGGGTCGACCGGGCGGCCCAGCCAGCGGGAGAGCGCGACGTTGCGCACCCCCGCCTTCGCCCGCCACAGTCCGCGGGGCGGCGCCTGGGCCATCGGCACGAGGGCGGCGACCACCATCTCCGCCAGGGGCCTCGGCCCCAGGCCCGGTCGGCGCGGGGCGAGCGCGGCGACGATCTCGGCCGCCGTGCGGGGCTCCCCGTCGGCCATCAGCGCCTTCGCCTCCCGGGCCAGTGCGTCGAGGTCGACGCCCGCCAACTCCGCGCGGTAGACGCCCAGTACGCGCTGGCGCAGCATCAGGTCGTGGCGGGCCCGCCAGGCGAGGACGTCGTCGGCGGCGACCAGGTGCACCGTGCGCCGCATCAGATGCGTGCGCACGACGCTCCGCCCCGTCAGCAGGCCGGAGAGGGTCGCCGGGTCGAAGGCGGCGAGCCGGGACCAGAGCCCGATGAAGGGCTCCTGCGGCTCCTGCGCCTGGAGGCCGCAGAGGTGCGCGACGGCGTCCAGGACGGGCAGGTCGCAGCGGTCGAGCAGCAACTGCCGGGCGAGCGTGGCGCGGTTGAGCGCGCGGTCGTCGAGGACGGTCATCGGGCCGTCCCGCCGTGCTCGGGGAGCGGACCGGGCGGAGGCGGGTCCGCCGCCGCCCGCGCCGTCCGGCGGGGCGGCGGCTCGTGCGTGTTCACGGTGCGGTCGTTCCTTCCACTGCTGCGCGGAGGTCTGGCGGGACGGTCGCCTGCCCGATCAGGTCGCCCGGCGTCCGTCCAGCGTCTCGCGCAGGATGTCCGCGTGGCCGGCGTGCTGGGCGGTCTCGGCGGTGACGTGGAGCAGGACCCGCCGTACGCTCCAGGTCGCGCGGGGCCCCTCGCTCCAGGGCGCCTCGGGGAGGAGGTGTGCCGCCGACAGGTCGGGGACGGCCGCGATGATCTCCGCGGTGCGGGCGGCGGTCCGCTCGTAGTCGCGAAGGACGCCGGCCAGGGTCTCGCCCGGCAGCATCCGGAACTGTCGCTCCCGCTCGATCGCCCACCGCGGGAGCTCGCGGGCCGTGCCGGCCGTCACCTCGTCCCAGGTGACGCCCTCGGGCAGGGCGAAGGACATCGCCGACGGCCCTTCGGTCGCGAAGCGCAGCCAGCCGCTCTCGACCGCCGTGACGTGCTTGATCAGGCCGCCCAGGCACAGGTCGCCGACCGCGGGGCGCACGGCCGCCTGCTCGTCGTCGAGCCCGCTGACGGTGGCGGTGAGGGCGGAGCGGGCCTGCGCCAGCGCGGCGAGGAGTTCGGTGCGCTCGGCGTCGGGCTGCTGGGCGGGTGCGGCGGGGGTGTTCACAGGGATCGGGTCCTTCCGGTGGCGCCGTCGTTCGGCAGGGCCAACCATCACAGCGGTAGCGGACAGGGTGTGGCCTCTTCCGCGCGGATACTGGCGCCATGCCGAAAACCTCCGCACGACTGCTGTCGCTGCTCTCCTTGTTGCAGGCACGCCGGGACTGGCCCGGCCGGGCGCTGGCCGAACGGTTGGAGGTCAGCCCGCGCACCGTGCGCCGCGACGTGGACCGGCTGCGCGAACTGGGTTACCCGATCACGGCGTTCAAGGGGCCGGACGGCGGGTACCGGCTCGACGCGGGGGCCCGGCTGCCGCCGCTCCTGTTCGACGACGACCAGGCCGTCGCGCTCGCCGTGGCCCTGCGGACCGCGGCCGCCACCGGGGCGGGCATCGGGGAGGCCGCGATCCGCGCGCTGGGCACGGTGCGGCAGGTCATGCCCGCCCGGCTGCGCCACCGGGTGGACGCCCTGCGCGTCGTCACCGTGGACCGTGCGCCGGGCCGGCCCGGCACGCAGGCCGATCCCCGCGTCCTCATGGCGGTCAGCGCCGCGGTCGAGGCCCGCGAGGTGCTGCGCTTCGACCACTCCCCCGCGCACGCGGCGGCGGACGGGGCCGAGCCCGCCGCCGCCCGCCCGCGCCGGACCGAGCCGCACCACCTCGTCACGTGGGGCGGCCGCTGGTACCTGGTCGCCTGGGACCTGGACCGGGAGGACTGGCGGACCTTCCGCGTCGACCGGATCACCCCGCGCACCCCCACGGGCCCCAGGTTCGCCCCGCGCGAGGTGCCCGGCGGCAGTGTGGCCGCCTTCGTCGCCGCCCGGTTCCGGGGGGACGACGGAAGCGGCCCGCCCTGCCGGGGCGAGGTGATCCTCGACCTGCCCGCCTCCGAGGTGTCCCGCCACCTCCACGAAGGGCTCGTGGAGGAACTCGGCCCCGACCGCTGCCGCCTTGTCGCGGGCGCCTGGTCGTGGGCCGGCCTGGCCTCCCTCGTCGGCCGGTTCGACGCCGACTTCGAGGTCGTGGGCCCCGCCGAGTTCCGGGACGCCGTCGCCCGTCTGGCACACCGCTTCGCCGGCGCGGCGGCCGGGCGCGGCGCCGCGTCTCCGTACGAGGAGGGCCCTGCCGACTGAGGGGGAGGCCGCCGGGGCGCGGGTCAGCGCCCGCGCAGCCGGTCGGCCAGGGAGCGGCCGCCCGCCTTCGCGAAGGGGGCCCCGGCCGCGGGCCGGGGCTCGGTCCGCGGCCGGGGTCCGGCCTCCGCCGCCGGCTCGTCGGCCGCGTCCGCGGGGGCGGTCCCGCGGCGGGGGCCGTCGGCGTACGTGTAGTAGCGGTGGCTGATCCGGCGGCCCAGCAGGAAGTAGCCGAGCAGGGCCCCGGCGGTGTTGAGGATGACGTCGTCGATGTCGAAGGCGCGCCCGGTGACCAGGGACCCCTGGATCAGCTCGACGACGGCCATGACGGCGGCGGTCAGCAGCGTCATGCGCAGCATCCGCAGGCGGCGCGGTACGAAGAACGGCAGCAGGATGCCGAACGGCACGCCGAGCAGCAGGTTTCCGCCCGCCTGCTTGCACGCGGCGAGGAACGTGTACTCCTCGGCGTACTGACGCAGCGAGCGGCCCGGACGCAGGTTGGCCGTGACGAGGTCCTCGGAGGCCGGGGAGGGCGTCAGCGTCACCTTGGCGAGGAGGACGGAGAACGCCACCAGCCCCAGCAGCACCACCGTCAGGATCGCTCCGCGCACCAGCACCCGCACCCATGTCCCCCGGTGCGCTGGGGGGTTCGTCTCCGCAGTCATGGCCGACGGGTGCCCCCGACCGGTCGGGGGCACACCCCGGCGGCGGCGCGGGGCGCGGGCCCGTCCGGCGGTCCTCCGCCACCTGCGACGATGAGCGTATGAGTACACCTGAGAAGAAGGATCTGCTGGACGAGGCCGAACTGTCGCGCGCGCAGGGCAGGCCCGAGGAGGCCCGCGAACGGCTCCTGGCCCTGACCGCCGCCTACCCGGACGACGCGGAGGTGGCGTACCGGACGGCGTGCGTCCACGACGCGCTGGGCCTGGAGGCGGAGGCGGTTCCGTACTACGAGCGCTGCCTGGCCGGGGACCGACTGGGCGCGGAGGACCGGCGGGGGGCGCTGCTGGGCCTGGGCAGCACGTACCGGGTCCTGGGCCGGTACGGGCAGGCGGTGGAGACCCTGCGCCGGGGGGTCGAGGAGTTCCCGGACGACGGGGCGCTGCGGGCGTTCCTGGCGATGGCCCTGTACAACACCGGCGAGCACCACGAGGCGATGCGGCTCACGCTGGAGCTGGCGGCCGCGACGAGCGACGACCCGCACGTCCGGCGATACCGGCGGGCGATCGAGCACTACGCGAAGGATCTCCACGCGACGGCGTGACCCACTCCCGCCGGACCCCCGCCGCTCCGGTGGCCGCCGCGAGGCGGCGCCGGGAAGCGGCCGGGGCCGGGGGCGGGCAGAGGGAAGCCCCGGCCGGATCGGGGGAATCCAGCCGGGGCGGCTCAGATGCGGAGGTGAAGGCGGTCGCCTCTCGGCGTCAGCTCCAGAGGGCTTCCGACGGCGCGGTCGCTCCCCGTGGGCCGCGGGACGACTGGCTGCTTCACACTCCGTGTAGATGAACGATAAACCACTCCGCGCCGTTCCGGGGAACCCGCCCCCCTGGATGTGATCCACCGCACGGAGAGGCGGGCCGCCCCCGGCCCGCCCGGTTCAGCGGGTCTCGCGGAACAGGACGTGCCGCCCGGCGGCCGGATCGAACTTGCGCAGCTCCAGCCGGTCGGGGGTGGTGCGGCGGTTCTTGCGCGTCACATAGCTCCGGCCGGTGCCGGCGGTGGAGCGGAGGGTGACGACGGGCCTGAGTTCACTGCGCGCCATGGATGCCTCCCGTAAGTGCTGCCGGTCCCGACCTCTATCGGGAACGACATTCGTTGTCGTGTCGATCAGGACAACACGGCCCCCGCCCACGGCATTCCCGCCTCACCCCCGCCGCGGAGAGCCGCGCCACTCCGCGCCCACAGGAGCGCCAACTCGCCCCGCACGCACGCCCGTTCGAGCAGGCGATGCGACGAGGAGCCGCTGGCATATGCCAGAAGCAACATCGCGCCTGGTGTCGCCAAACGCCTTACGGACCGCCCCGGCCTGTGCCAGAGTCGGTGGCGGTCCATCTGAGAAACGGCCGTGACCGCGCGCCTGTATCGGAGTACGAGATGCCGCCCCCCCTGTCCGCGGACCGCCCCGCGCCCCAGCCCCCCGCGCACGACGCCGTCGACGCCCTGATCCACCGGGCGCGGCGGCTGCGCGGGGATGTGGACGCCGTGCGGCGGGACGCCGTCCTGACCGACGAGGACGACCCCCAGCGGCGCTGGCAGCGCGCCCTGTGCGAGCTGGCCGTCCAGCACCTGGACGACCTCGGTGCGCACCTGGGCCAGCTCAGGGCGGGGCTGCCGGCGCCGCGGGACGGCGAGGAGGCACCGGAGGGGCCGCGGGCCGGCTCCCTGCTCAGCCGGGTGGGCAGCGCCGAATGGAACCTGCTCACCGACGAGGTGAGCTGGTCCGACGAGCTGTACGGCATCTTCGGCCGCCCGCACGGGTCGCCGGCGCTCTCGCTGGACGAGCTGCCGTCCGTGCTGGTGCCCGAGGACCAGCCGCTGCTGACCGCCATGGTGACGGACTGCCTGGTCGACGGCCGGCCGATAGACGGCGAGTTCCGCATCGTCCGCCCCGACGGCCGTACGCGCACCCTGCACATGACCGGCGAACCCGTCCTCGACGCCCACGGGGGCACCGCCTCCATGTGGGCCGTTCTGCGGGACGTCAGCGAGTTGCGGCGCAGTGAGCAGGCGGTCAGCCGGAGCCGCGAACCGGCGCGGCGCGAGGAGCACGCCGAGCACCGGGCGGCCGTGGCGCTCCAGGAGTCCGTCCTGCCGCCGTGGCGCGGACCGCTGCGCCTGTCCCGGCAGGGGCCCGTCGCCCTGGACGTCGCCGCGCACCGCCTCCCCGCCGACGTCGGCGGGCGCGTCGGCGGCGACTGGTACGACGCGATGGAGCTTCCGGACGGACGCACCCTGCTGACCGTCGGAGACCTCGGCGGACACGGCGTCCCCGCCGCCTCGGGGATGGCGATGGCGCTGGGCGCGGTGCGCGGCATGGCGGTCGCCGGCATCGAACCGGGCGCGCTGCTGGGCCGCCTCGACCACCTGCTGGCGTCGTCGGTGCAGCCCGCGCCGGGCAGCGCCCTGTGCTGCCGCTTCGACCCCGAGGGCTCCATCCTCTCCTGGGCGCAGGCCGGGCACCCCGCGCCGCTGCTCTTCCGCGGCGGGTCGGGACGGCTCCTGCCGCCGCCGGACGGGGTGCTGCTCGGCGCCGGCGCCCGGGTCGCCCACGAGCAGGACGAGGTGCGCCTCTTCCCCGGCGACGTGCTCGTCCTGCACACCGGCGGCCTCGCACCGCGCGGCGACCGGCGTGCGGACCCCGAGGCGCTGCTCGCCCTCGCCCCCCGCTTCGCCCGAGCCCGTACGGCACAGGAGTGCGTGCGGAGCGTCGTCGAGGAGTTCGGCGGGGCCGAGGGCCCGGACGGCGCGTGCGTCCTCGTCGCCCGCGTGGGGGCGTGACGGCGGGCGCGGCGTCAGGGCGTGCGGGGGTGGGGTGCGGCGCGGGACGGGACGGCGGTGCGGACGGGCGACGGGCCGGTCGGCGCCCGTTCTTGACGGGGGCGGGGCCTGGTCAGATCCGCGTGCCCTTGGCCTTCCTCCACTCCGGCGGCATCGACAGCTCGATCTGCTCGCGCAGGTCCTGGATCGTGGCGTGGCCGGCGAACCGGCCGGTGAGCCGGTGCATCTCGCGGAGCCGGTCCCAGGTGCGGTGCGAGGAGGTCTCCCCCATCGACACCAGCGCGAGCCGGGCGTAGCGGTCGGCCTGTTCGGGATCGTCGGCGATGAAGCAGGCGGAGGCCAGGGAGATGTAGTCGAAGATCTTCGCCCGCTGCCGCTCGTTGATCCGCAGCTCCAGCGCCCGCTTGGCGTGGCGCTGGGCGACGGCCGCGGCCCCCGGATCGTGCTCGGCCAGCGTGCGGAAGGCGAGCGCCTGCATCCCGTGCAGGTCGGCCTCGTCGAACATCTGCATCCAACTGGGCGCGGGCACATCGCTCCGGTCGGACACGAACAGCTCCTCCGCCTCGCCGAGGGTGCGCCGCATGGCCTGGCCGCGGCCCATGGACGCCTGCGCCCACGCCTCGATGGTGAGCAGCATCGCCCGTGTGCGGGGCAGCGCCTCGTCGCCGACGCCGGACGTGGCGAGCTTCATCAGGTCCAGCGCCTCGTCGGGCCGGCCGAGGTGCACCATCTGGCGTGCGGCGCGGGAGAGCGCCTCGCCGGCGCGCGGCCGGTCGCCGCCCTCGCGGGCCGCGTGGGCGGCGATGAGGAAGTACTTCTGCGCCGTCGGTTCGAGGCCGACGTCGTGGGACATCCAGCCCGCCAGGACGGCGAGGTTGGCGGCGACGCCCCACAGGCGGCGCTGGAGGTGCTCCGGGTGGCGGTAGGCGAGCATCCCGCCCACCTCGTTGAGCTGGCCGACGACCGCCTTGCGCTGGAGTCCGCCGCCTCGGGCGGCGTCCCAGGCGCGGAACACCTCGACGGAGCGCTCCAGCGCCTCGATCTCCTCGGAGCCGACCGGCGCCGCCTCGTACCGGTCGAAACCGGCGGGGTCGGCGTGCAGGGGATCATGGACGCGTGGAGCGTCGGCCGCCGCAGCGGGACCGCTGTGCAGCCAGTCGTACATGGGGCCGGCGATGGTCGAGCCGGCGGCGAGCGCGGCGCCCGCACCCACCAAGCCGCGTCGGTTGAGCATGAGGTCCATTCCCGTGAATTCGGTGAGGACCGCTGCCGTCCGCTCGGGCGCCCACGACAGGTGATCGGGATCGTTCTCGGTCCCGGAGTCACGCCGCTTCCCCACACGCCCGCGTCGGCCGAACCCGAGGTCCTCGATGGTCACGACACGGCCGAGCCGCTCGGTGAACAGAGCCGCCAGCACCGCGGGCACGGGATCGCGGGGGGACTCCCCCATGTCGATCCAGCGCCTGACCCGCGAGGTGTCGGTCGCCAGCTGCGGATGGCCCATGGCCGCCGCCTGCCGGTTCACCATTCTCGCGAGTTCGCCCTTGGACCAGCCGGCCAGGCCGAACAGGTCAGAAAGGCGGGTGTTGGGTTCTCCGGACACGTCAAGCCCCCAGGTTCTCGGCTGACTTGACACTAACCCCCTGTCAGATGCGCTGTGACTATTCGCCAGGCTTCGCCAGGGTCCGCCAGATGGTCTGCCACCCGCGCCGCGGTGTCAGGTAGGAAAGCGCCACCCCGCCCGGCAGCCCTCGGTACTCCCCAGGGTGCCGAACGGCCGTCGGCCGGGTTGGCGCACGTACCTTGTCGGCGCGCGAAGGGATTTGTCTCGCCCATGTACACAGCCTCGTCCTCCGTGTCCGCCCCGCCCCGTCCGCTCCGTCCGACGGGAGCGGGCGGCGGGCCCTATCTCGCCCCGCACGCCGACGGGCCGGCGCAGGGGACGGGCCGGGCGCGGCGGGGCGGGGGGCCGGGCGCCGGACCGCTGAGCGGGCGGATCGACCTGTCGGGGCCGCAGGGCGCCCAGGTGCGGATGGCCATCGCCTCCGTGCAGCGCGTCTGCCCCGAGTTCAACCCGGTGCAGGTGCTCCGCCGCAGCGGCCGTTCGGTGCTGATCGTCGGCTCGACGGGGCGGGCGACCGCCGTGGCCAAGTGCTTACTGGACCACTCCCCCGCGTGGACGGAGCGGTTCCGGCACGAAATAGCGGCATACCGCGCGTTCGTCCGGCACCGCCCCCCCGTGCGGGCGCCCCGGCTGATCGCGGCGGACCCGGAGAACTGCACGCTGGTGATCGAGCGCATGGCCGGCCGGGTCGCCGCTCTCACCCGGCACCCCGCGGAAGCGCCGCCGCGGGCGGACATCCGTGCGGCGCTGGGCGCGATCAGCCGGGTGAACGCCTGGCGGCCGCCGCCCGGACTGTTCGAGGCGCCGCTCGACTACGCCTCGCGGATCGCGCGCTACCACGAGCTGGGCCTGTTCACCGACCGCGACCTCGGCGACCTCCAGAAGCTGCTGCACGGCCTGGCGCTCGCGGGCGGCAGGCAGAGCATGGGGCAGTTCTGCCACGGTGACGCGCTGCTCTCCAACATCCTGCTGTCGCCGACCGGCCCGGTGCTGGTCGACTGGGAGCACGCCGGCTGGTATCTGCCGGGGTACGACCTGGCGACCCTGTGGACGGTGCTCGGCGACGCCCCGGCGGCCCGCCGCCAGATCAGCCAGTTGGCGCAGGCCAGGGGCCCTGCCGAGCGGGACGCGTTCCTGGTGAACCTGATGCTGGTGCTGACCCGCGAGATCCGCAGCTACGAGACGGCGGTGCAGCGCGCCATGCGCGACGCGCCCGCCGCGGGCACGGGGCAGGCCCGCCCCGGCGCCCTCTCCTCGGGCGAGGAGCAGCGGTTGCTGCTGCGCAGGCTGCACGACGACTGCGCGATGGCGCGGCGGGCCGTGCGGGCGGCGGTCGGCACGCGCTGAGTCCGCGCCGGGCGGCCGGACCGCACGTCCGCCGAAGGGCTCTGTGCGCGAGCCGCCGTGGAGAGGGAGCGGGGGGGGGGGGGGGGGGGGGGGGAAAGGAGGCCCCCCCCCCCCCCCCCCCATTGTGGTGGGCTGCGCGAGCTATAGCGAGC